>NZ_JARQVW010000013.1:0-60563 GCF_029589235.1 Streptococcus taoyuanensis | reverse complement strand
CAAGACGCAGTGGTTGAGTGGGCTCTACTACGCTGATTTCATCAGCTTTTACAGCCCTACTCAACTGTGCGGAGGTGAGACGACGAAATCAAATTCTAACGAATTACCGATTTCTGTCCCACTCTCTCTATTTTGATGATTCAGTTTCATCCTTTAAGAGCTCTTTCTTCACGCGCACCGTACTCTCATACTCAGCCCCAGCTAGACGGTCAAAGGGAAAGCGACGATTGAGTAAGACGATGGCAAGAGTGAGAATCAGGTACAATAAAAGCATAAAGAAGAGCAATAAAATCATGGACAGGGTTAAGAGGGAATTGTCCGTCAAGTCGCTATTCAAGAGCGAAATCAAATAGAACAACCCTTGAGGAATCAGATAGAAATAACCTACTACTAGGATTCCCCGCCAGATGGTGCGAAGCCATTTTTGCTTGTCAAAATGCAAGCGGAATTTCAATAAAGCCATTCCCAAGGTTTTGCCCCGCCACAAGGGAATCAAACCAAAATAAACAGCCAAAACCGCTACATAAGGAATCGTCTCCAAACGCTCGATTACCTCGTAAAGCAAGGATAGCATCACAAAGTCGATCAAGAAGGCAAGACCCATCCGAAAACCAGATACTCTGGTCCCTACTCGGAAAGAATGTTCGTCAATTTCGTCTCGTGTTGGCAATAACCAAACCAGGAACCAACCGAGCAAATAGCCCACTCCACCACCGGTAGTATTTTGAATAATATCATCGACATCTGCTAGGCGGTAAGGACCCGGATACAGAAAATAGAGACCTGATAACTGGGTCAGTTCCAAAAAGAGACTAAAGAGGGCTGTTAGGAGAATCGTTTTCTTAAAACCACACTTGAAATAATAGCGTAGATACATCCCAAAAGGAATCAACATCAGGACATTAAAGGCAGGCACATAAAAAGTTGGATGCTTAAGGGCTTGAATCCAAGTACCAGTCTGCGCTAAATCAAAGGGGCTCTCCTTGAAAAAATCCACCACAAAAGCAAAGGGATGGAGATTGACCATTTCCGAGTAGCTAGTATGAATCTTACTTGGATCCGGCAGAGGCAAAATCACCAGCAGATAGACCGTCATCAAGTAAAGCATAAAAGAATAGAAAATCAGCACCCGCAATTTATTGACCGAACCATATTTTCGATAATTCAAAATCATGTAGGGCAAGGTCAGCAAAAATGCAAAAAAAGGAAAGAGCTGAACAGCTGTTTTGATTGTAGAGATATACCCCATTGTGTCTCCTTTTTTCGTTATAAAATCACCCTTTGCACAATGACAAAAGGTGATTTCTTCATTGATATAGAATATTATACGGCCTGGTAGAGGAAGAGTCAAGGAAGAGGAGTTCATTTCATTTTTTGAGCTCCTTATTGAACTAAAATCAGAATTCTCTCACTGTAACATCCTTAGTATAAAATAGGAATCACAAGACTATCCTATTCGCTAGAATTTCAATCATCTCATCTGAAACTTTTCCCACATCAATTGCTTTACTATTTAGTATGGATGGCACAGCATAAGATAGCATTAAGGAGATAATATTACGAATGATTCGTTCGTTAGGCCAATTAACCAGCTCCCCTTTCCCCTTATAGTTATCTAAAATAGGATTGAGTGGCGTTACAATATTGTTCTGAACGATACTCCCTGTTTTTTCAAACAAAGATGAATCAATTAAACACCTTGAAAAGAGAATTTTAATAATATCTCTATTGTTGATCAGAAAATTTAGTCGATCTTCGAACATACTCCGAAAAAAACTGTAACACTTTCATCGTTACACAGAACTTTTTGATCAGTAAACAATTCAATTGTTTCAGGTATGACCTGATCAAAAAACAAGAGAAGAAGCGTATTGAGTATACCTTCTTTTGTTTTAAAATAGCTAAAAACAGTCCCTTCTGATACTTCCGCTCGGCGTGCAATGTCAAGCGATGTAGTTTTTTCAAAACCGATTTCGGAAAACAAGGTTAAACTGGCAATTAGAACACGTTTTTGTTTATCACTCAATCTCATGAGTTGAATATGACGAACACAAGCTTGATTTAGATCAACCATTTTCCTTTCCTCCTCACTCCTCTTGAATCACAATCACACGTTTTCCTCTGGTATGCCCTTTTTCAAGATCCTTGTATGCTTCTTTTATTTCGGGTAATGAAAATGGATAGATTTTATCCAAACGAACTGAAATTTCCCCTTTGGAAACAAGCTCTGCAAGCGATAGGAAGTCATCATATTGTGAATGCCGTGGGCCTGTAAATTGAGCTCCTTTCAAGATAGCAGAAGGAGATGGAACCAGGGTAGCAATTTGATCACCTCGTAAACCCAATTGGAAGCCTAATTTTACATAGTCTCCCCCGTAACAATCCAACATCTTGGTAACAGTTACTCCTGAAAGTTCTTGAATTTTTTCTTTGATCGATTCATGATAGGAAATCGGGATGGCACCGATCGATCTGAGGTAGTCCGCATTACCAGCACTAGCTATTCCAATAACTCTGGCACCTTTTGAAACAGCATATTGTACTGCAATCGATCCAATTCCTCCAGATGCACCTGAAATGACAATTGTATCCTTAGTTCCAATATTAATTTTTCGAAAAGTTCCTCCTACCGTTAAGGAACTAACCCCCAAGACTGAGCCATGCAAAAAATCAATATTAGATGGCATAGAAGCGATCTCCGTCTCCTTCACACAAATCTCAGTTGCTAATGCTCCTCTTTTTGAACCAAGACCAGGTGCACTTATAATCGTCCCAAAGACTCTATCTCCTACCGAAAACTGAGTCACACTCTTACCTACTTCAATGATAGTCCCAGCAAAATCACGTGCAACTCCTCTAGGGAATAAAGAAGAAGCTTTCTCAAACCATCTACTAGGATGCTTTAGTTTCATTAAAAGGGATAACATCCGAAGCTGTTTAACACCCTCAAAAATTTTATAATCCACCGGATTTAATCCTACGGCAGCTACCTTGACCCTCACTTGATTTTCCTTTAGTGGTTCTGGTTCTACTTCTGCTAATTCTAAGACATCTATATTACCAAATCGGTGAAATTGAACCGCTTTTACAGTCATACAATACATACCTCCATCACAAAATTGAGTGATCACTCAATTTTTGATTATTATAGCATACAACTAGACACTATTCAATGATAGCTTCAATTAAAAGAATGCAAAAAATTTTTATCAAAAAAAAGCGCCCAAGATTCTCCTCTTGAGCGTCTGTTAGGAATGACCCTACCCTGCATTTACTATATCAGGAACTTTTAACTCTCCCCTTCAAGATATTACTTCCGATAAAGACCAATAGATAACTCACAATCCCTGAAAGATGCAATAGCGTTGAGATCCAGCCGGTGATGGCCGGTAAGAGCATGAAGCCAGATAGAAAAACTAAGAATAGATAAAACAGTTTTACGGAGAGTGAAAACTCTTTCCACATATTTGGCAGGAGCAAGACTCCCCCGGTTACAAAGGCATAGCCTACAGCAGAGATCCCTGTTGCCTGAATGTCCTGCGCCTGCGTTAGGAGGTGAAAAACGATGGAAGAGAGAGCTGTCGCCGTCACAAAGACGATCAAGACTTGCCTGGAGCCTCTTTTTCTTTCTAGCAGTCCACCAAAAGGAAGGACCATGAGTCCATTTAAAATCAAATGGACCCATAAAAACCAGACAGGGGCTCCTTTACTGCCATGCATCAAGGTCCCACTGACATACTGCCAAGCATAGGCCGGCTTCGAATGAAAGGCCAATAGGTCATACATAGCATCCCCATAAAAGGAAGTCAACAGGCCGAGCAACAAACAAGTTAAAGACAAAGTACTGACAACGGGGTAGGTTTTGAGGATTCTTTTCATGTTTCTCTTCTCTTTTTCAAAAAATAGCGTTACGATGTATCCATTCACGACCATTATACCATTTATTTTATTGGAGACAGAAAACTTTTTGGCTTCTTTCGTTTCAAATCTTTGCTGGAAAGCCTGAATGTCGTGACCTATTAGTCGATCATTATTCAGACCTCATCCCTATTATTAGAATGCCGGAGCGGATATTTGACTTTCCATTTCAGAGGGTATATACTTATGTTAATCTGAACTAAATAGTTTTAATTTTTTAAATGAACTGTCTTCAATTCAGATTAAAAAACTATTTACTTAACGGAGGTGGCGCTATGTCATTAGAAGATAAATTAAACCAAGTTAAAGGTTCTGTTAAGGAAGGTCTCGGTAAAGTAACCGGCGACACAAAAACAGAAGCTGAAGGCGTTGCTGAAAAAGTTGCATCAAAAGCTAAAGAAGTTGCTGAAGATGCAAAAGAAGCTGTTGAAGGAGCTATCAAGGGTGTGAAAAACATCCTTCACAAAGACGATAAATAATCCTTAACGTTCTAAAACCACCCTATTTTCTACAGTCCTATTTGACTAGGGAAGATAGGGGGGTTTTTGTTTTTCATTCATCTTAGGTATAGAAAAAAGAGCACCTCGAAAGGTGCTCTTTATAACGATTGTCTTTCTTTTAAAGAAAGGTTTACTAAATGGTGCTGCTTTACGATCTTTTAAGTTTTTATGTTATCGCTTTATCTTGAAACAGAATAAATTTTGATTGACTCATCCCTTTCAACATCCTCACCTCCATTTTCGACACCATTCATATAAATCAACGCTATTTAAAGTATCGTTTTGTTTTTCTTAATTGTGCAATATTAATATAGAGATGGATGACAGCCGTTATAAGGACACCAACTAACTGCACTTCACCAAGGATGATAGATAGGGCAAATAAGAGGATATAGACAGATGGTAAGATTAGCTGATTGAGTTTGAACAAGATTAAATAAGCCTCTTCCATTTCCGCTTGTTTCTCTCCCTCGTCATACGTTTCTAGATAGTCTAATACCTCTTTTGGTGTGGCTAAAATAGAGATCTGGTAATTACGAATTTTGCTTGTTGTTTTGACGCAGAAACTTCCAACAAGAATGGTTAATACCGCTAAGAGAAAAACTGATAACGGAAGATCATGACTAGGTAACACGGTAACCAAACTGAAAAACATACTAACTTGCAAAACATTGTAAGCAACTGTCCCATAATCTAAAGAGCGATACATCTTGATATAAGCCAGCTCATTTAATTCATCATCTTCTTCTGCTAGGTAGCTATCATAAGCTTTCCTACTATTCATAATAAAATAAAGAGCTACTATGGTCGATAGTATTCCCAGACAGAAAAAGAAGGTCGTCAAAACAAACTGTACTTGCTCTTGAGAAATGTTTAAATGAAGATTTGTGAAGGCAGCACCAAACATTCCGATTAAACCACCCAACAATAAACTTCCTAACAATAGTAATAAATGTTTCTTTTTCATTTTCCATCTTCTTTCTAAAATAAACCAAGTAGCCCTTGAACCAGAGCATGACCAAATCCAAAGCTAGCTGTTAACACTTGATCACCAAAGCTATTCAGGAGAATGGCAACTATATAGAAAAATAGGATCTTGTACCCTGATTTTTTGATGATCTCTTCCAGAGATTCACTTCCCATCCAGCCAGCTAAAAGAGCATAACTTATCACTGTGAGAAGACTAATTTCTATCGAAGAAAGAAAAAGCAAAACGACTAATGCACGAACCATCAGGGGATCTACCTTGAAATAATTAGCGATACCCGCACAAACCCCTGCAATTTCTTTGTGTTCGGTATCTACTTGAAAATCTGCCAAAAACTCTTTCATAATCTTACTCCTTTTATACTTTTTCTCTTTCTTTTACTTTCTTTTCTATCCGCTCAAATACTAAACTAAAAATCAAGCTACTCCAGAAAAAATAATTACTGTCTAAAATGTGAAACCATCCCAGCAAGGTCCCGATCATCATCGAAACATTTGCTACAAAGGCAATGATACAAAGATAATAAATTACTCTATATTTGTTCATGATTCTTCCTCCTCTAAGCGAAATACCGACTCTACTGGCTCATGAAATATCTGAGAGATTTTCAAGGCGATAATAATAGAGGGGGTATACTCATCACGCTCTAGCAAACTAATGGTCTGCCTAGATATACCTGCTAGCTTTGCAAGCTCGGTTTGGTTTAAACCATCACGAGCGCGAAGCTCTTTTAAACGATTTTTTAGCTTCATATTTACCATTGTCATCAAACTCAGCCACTTCGCTTAGATATCCCAAAAATGGTAGAATCTGATTTTTCCTCCTTTGTTATTATATAAGATATTATTACCGATATCCTCATAGTTTCTCCGTTCAAAGTCTTATTTCTTTAACTTGATTACATTGTAACATATCTTTTTATTTTTGACAATGATAATAGTCAAAAATATCATTATTTTTGTCATTTTGTAAATGATTTAGGTCAAAACTCTTATCCTGAATAAGAATTGATTTGATATTTTTCTAAATAGAGATGAAATGGATACTTGAAATCAAAAAAATAACGGGGTCAACTTTGTATTTTTGAAACAAAAAAAGACATCCAAGAGAATACTCTTGAATGTCTGTAAACGTTGATAGTATCGTGTTGATTAACGTTTTGAGGCAATTGACTTCGTCGAATGGCAGCCGTAATTGTAAGCGGCTAAAGCCACAACAACTACGTCAACTACCACAATTTAGTATGAAAATACAAAAAGAACACCTCGAAAGGTGCTCTTTGTAAGTATTGTAATTCTTTCGAATTAACGTTTACTAAATTGTGAAGCTTTACGAGCTTTCTTAAGACCTGGTTTGAAAAGTATGGTTTTCAGTTGAACTAAAAACAGCACAAAATAAAGTCTTTTAAGAACGGTACCTACTAATTAATTTCATAAAATATTAATCAATATTTTTAAATAGGGGAATTTCTTAATTCAGAACCTTCATTCATACCATAACCCCACTTATCCTAATAAAGTTTGGAGAATTGGAATAACAATGATAAATAGAACCGTACTTAGAGTCACCACATTCGTAGAGAATTCCACATCTCCTTTTCCCTGATTAGCAAGGATTGGGAGAACAGCTAGAGCTGGTGTAGCGGACTGAATCATAAAGGTCTTAAATTCTACTGTTGCCATATTTGGGGCAAAGAATTTCAATACAAGAAGCATGATCAGAGGAGCTAGGATAAAGCGTCCAACCAAAGTGACAATTGTATCTTTATCAAAAGCAATAGTATTCAGGCCTGCCTTTGCAAGAACAATACCGATGTAAATCAGAGATAGCGGAGTGACGATATTTCCAACATAAGTTAAGGTATTCGTTGCGAAATCTGGAATAGAGATTCGGAGAATCAAAAATAGTAGCGCTACAAGAAAACCTATAAGCGGAGCTGGTAGCAATTTCTTCCAGTCAAATTTAGTTGTCTCCTTGCTTTGACCCGCTTTACTGTCGCTCGTCATCAAATACACGCCCAATGTCCAGGTGGAAATCGTGTTAGTGATATAGTAAATTAAGAAATAAGGAAGAGCCTGATCACCAAAAAGAGCAACGTTTAAAGGTAAACCAATAAAAATAGTATTGGCATTCACAAAGGTATTAATCATGGTTCCTCGACGTCCTGGACGGACTTTGAAAAGGACAACTGCAATATAAGCTACGATATATCCCAAGATAAATGCTACAAAAGTATAAAGGAGGCCTCCAGAAAGACTGATTAGTTTATCTAGTGTTAGGTATTTCATCACCGACACAAAGATTGAAGCTGGCAAGGCAACATTCATGATCAAACGAGATAGGTTTGCTCCAAAACTATCTCCAAACCATCCCTTCACCTGAAGAATATACCCCAAAATGATGATAGCGATAATCGGAATGATACTCGTAATCGAGGTTAAAAAAAGTGACATAGGTATCCTTTCTAAATTACTTAAGTCCAGAGCCCATATAAATCTGTCGCTAGAGAAGGATAGGCAAAAATAAATATTTGAACATCCTGCATCGTCACATCAAGATTGATGAGAATGGTTAGATAAAATGAATTATTTATATTCTGGATACCATTTCAAATCACGTACCGCTTTAGCCATATCTGTTTCTTGAGCACGCGCAAGACCTTGTTCTTGCGCTTTTTTAGCAACTGCTTCTGCTACTTTGATAGAAACATCAGCTACATACTTGAATGGAGGTAAGACTGGTGCTCCTGGTTCGCCTGGATTGACAATCCCACTCAATGAATGTGCGGCTGCTCCAATCATTTCATCCGTCAAAAGACTCGCTTCAGAAGCCAGCATACCAAGTCCAAGACCTGGGTAAATCAGGGCATTATTCGCTTGACCAATCACGTAGTCCACACCTTTATAGGAAACTGTACCAGCTGGAATTCCTGTTGCAACAAATGCTTTTCCGTCTGACCATTCGATCAAATCTTTGGCACTTGCCTCAGCTAGTTTGGTCGGGTTTGACAATGGGAAAATGATAGGACGTTCAGTGTTTTCACACATAGCTTCTACAATTTCTTTTGTGAAAGTATTCGGCTGAGTTGAAGTTCCCACAAGAATGGTTGGTTTAACCGTCTTCACTACTTCAAGAAGGTCCGTCAACTGATCTGCATTGGCAAAATCAGAACGTTTCTTAGCAAATGGTTTTTGTTGCGGCGTTAAGTCATCCATATCATCAAAAAGGAGACCTTGTTTGTCGACCATAAAGAAGCGTTTATAAGCTTCTTCTTCAGGTAGACCTTCACTAACCATTTCACGAAGGACACGAGAAGCAATCCCTGCACCAGCAGTCCCACCACCATAGCAGAGATAAACTTGATCCGTTAATTTTTCACCTGTAATATCCAATGCCCCAAAGATCCCACCTAGGGTAACAATACCAGTTCCTTGGATATCATCGTTAAAGGTTGGGATTTGCTTCCGGTATTTTTCAAGGATGTTAGCAGCATTTAAGCGACCAAAATCTTCCCAGTGCAGATAGAGTTTAGGGAAGAGGCGTTCTGCAGTTTGAACAAATTGATCGATAAAATCATAATAACGATCTCCACGCACACGTTCGTGACGATTTCCTAAGTAATTAGGATTGTTACGCAATTCTTCACGGTTGGTACCTGCATCAATGACCAAAGGAAGCACCGTTGAAGGATCGATTCCTGCAGCTCCAGTATAGACCATCAATTTCCCAACAGAAATATCAACACCATTTGTACCCCAGTCACCAATACCGAGAATACCTTCTGCATCTGTCACAACAATAAGACGAATTTCGCGATCCCCAGCAGCATTTTTCAAAGTGGCTTCAATATTTTCAGGATGATTGATATCAAGATATCCCGCATATTGGGGATCTACAAAGAGGTCACTATAGCCTTCAATGGTATCTGCAATGGTTGGATCGTATACAATTGGATTAAATTCCTCCAAATGTTGAGAAAAGAGGTAATAGAAAAGAGTCCGGTTGGTGTTAAAAATTTCCATTAGGAAAAGACGCTTTTCCAAATCATTGGCTTTTGTTTGCATTTGTGCATAAGTTTGCGCCGCTTGTTCTTCAATCGTTTGAACATACGGTGGCAGTAAACCAATAAGGCCTAGTTCCTTTCGCTCCTCTAAGGTAAAGGCAGTTCCCTTATTAAGGAAAGGATTGTTTAAAATATCATGTGCAGTCATAGTGCAACCTCCTTTTTACCTCTATTATACTACTTAAATGAATTGTTTGGAAAACTTTGTCGTTTAAAAAATACGATTATGTACGTATATGTTATAATGAGTCTACGAGAACAATTTTCTAATAAGCTCTTTTATACTTAAAACACTATTATTGATGATATTTCAAGTTGTTAAATTTTATAAAGTCCTGAACTCATGAAACTCTTGATGATCACTCTTTACTAAAAGTTACAAGTATAGCAAAATAATTATACAAATTGGCAATCCTGATTAAAATTAATATCACATAAGTCCCTTAAACAATACTTTGTACTTTTTAATGTGTTTTTTTGTCATGCAAAACTTGTATTCTATTTATATGACAACTAAAAACTATTTACAACAGTACATTTCCCAAAAAGTGAAATATTTTCGAACACAAAACAAAATGAGCCAGGAAGAACTTTCGGAACAAGCGGGACTTGGGCTTAAGTATATCAACCAACTCGAAAACCAAAATGTGAATCTGACCATTCACAGTCTTGAAAAAGTGATTGACGCCCTAGAGATGACCCCAGAGGAATTTTTCAATTTTGATAGCCTTGAATCAACCTCTGATAAGACCGACAATCTTGCACTCAAAAGAATCAACATGAAGATTAAACAGCTCCCTATTGATAAACGAGAAAAGATGTTGGTCATTTTTGAAAGTATCTTAGATAATCTTTGAGATTCCTGACTCACTTACATTTTAACCAGCGAATACTCGTATAGTCAAATTGTAGGATACGGATAAATTTTATTTATCTGGCGATTTCCACTTATTTTTTCTCCAATTAATGAAAGTGAGCTCCTATGAATTTAAAAGATCTACAATATTTTCATGACCTCTGCCAGCTTCAATCCTATACGGAAGTAGCAAAACTACATAAAGTCAGCCAACCATCTATTTCTTATGCCATCAAGCGCTTAGAGGAATCTTTTAATTGCAAATTGATTCACCATGATCCTTCACATCGTTCCTTTAAATTAACTCCTCAAGGGCAAATCCTTCTAAAGCATACAGAAAAGATCTTATCTGAGGTTATTTCTACTCGCAAAGAAATTAATCGCTCCTTGGCACAATACTCTACTGTAGGATTCCCTCCTATTATCATTCAGTACCTCTTTGCTGCCTTAAACGAAAAAGATAAATTCGATTTTTTAAAAAAGGTACGCCCTATCCGCGGTGGCTCCGTAGAGTTATTAAATCTTCTCCTCAAGGGAGAGCTTGATGCAAGCCTACTCGGCTTGATTGAACCACTCAATCATCCTTCAATAGAGACACATGAACTCTTTCATAAAGAACTGTATGTCGTTTTATCTAAGAACCATCCTCTTGCTACTGTTCCTTCCCTCACTTTTGAAGATTTAGTAGATCAATCCTTTATACTTTTAGACGAACACTTTGTTCACCTGAAAGCTTTTGAACTACTTAATCAAAAGTATCAAAACAAGGCAGAAATATTCTTTAAGACTGACGACATTGTCATCATTAAAGAACTTTTAAAGAAAGGGATTGGCGTTAGTTTACTGGCTGATATCGCACTTTCTGATGAAGATGATGATTTAATAAAAATCCCTCTAATACCGGAGGACCAGATAACATTTACAGTTTATTATGCTTATCTCAAATCAGCTACACTGTCATCAGAAGTAGAAGCCTTATTTAATCTCATTAAATCATATGAATAGAAAAAAACTCTAGCTATCAACTACCTGATAACTAGAGTTTTTTACATTATAGGTCTTAGACTAAAGTACGAAGAAATAGGATATGATCGCCGAATCTTTTCATTTACCCGATACCCTTCAAGGAGATTTCTAATTATAAATCTACAAGATGTCAATACAAAGAACACCCCGAAAGGTGCTCTTTGTAAGTATAGTTATTCTTTCGAATGAACATTTACTAAATTGTAAAGCTTAACGAGCTTTTTCCTAGCCTAGCTTGAAAAGTGTTATTTTCATACTAACTGAAAAAAACTTCACAAAAATATTTAAGAGAATTGTTACTCACATAAAATTTAAAAGAATAGATATTGATACTTTAGAGAAATTCCAGTATAGTTTCAAAGCCACCACCTTTACAGCCAACAGATTGTTATTGTTTTGAAAATTCCTTTCTAAAAGCCTCCATAAACCACAGATTCGTAACATCAAACACATCATCAAACTTTATTATGGTTATATCTTGATCTTCAATGCAAGCAAATGATAGTTTAATTTTCTTTGGGAAATGTAGAGAGCGTAAATTTAGCTTTGTTTTAAGATAAATAATTCCAAATAATTCATCACTAGCTATTATATCTCCATATTTACTTGCAATTTTTAGACTTTTAGAAAACACTTCTTTTTTAGTTCCAGAAACTGGTAATACATTCCTGTGAATCTTGAGATAAGCTTCTATCATAATTTCACTCTCTCTTTTCGAAGGCCGTAACTAGATCGTTATATACTTAAGTAGTATTATTAATCGTTTAAAAAACAAATAACATAACTATTTATAAACCTAGTCGTTCCGAATCCCAGTTTCCATACTCATCATAACCAAAACCATCAGGATCCATTGCATCGATACCACATTGTTCTAGAAATCTTGAACAGTCATGACAGTAATACACCTCATCCCTCTCATCACTACCTTCCCAATCAATTTCATTTTTTGTAAACTGTTCGCCACACTCTCTACACTCGTATAATTTTGACATAATATTACTCCTATTTCAAATTAATCATCTATATGTTCAACAAAGTCAATAATTTTTAATTTCATTGATTTTGTAATTGGTTGTTTTCTAATATTCTTAATCATTTCAGACTTAGACGTAGTTTTTAATTGTTCTTTAACTACACGTTTTGCTACTTCTTCATAACCATATCCAGCAATCGAATCTGCAGCAAAACCTAAAAAACCTAACAAAGCAATCCCACCCAACATACCAAACGGTCCAAGAGCAGCCAATGCTGTAGTTAATGCTGCTGCACCTGTTAGACCTGTTGTACTTATTGCAATTAACAACACTACAGCCGGTAAACCAAAACCTGCTAATTTCTTAACAATTGCATCCATAATAATACTCTCCTTTAAAAGATTAACTTACATTTTTCTTAAACAATTCACAACAGAATAAGCATTAACTAACCCAATTTTATGTTTTTTGTTAATCAATTTCACGCATTCAGAGAAACTCAATTTATTTTCCTTTATAAATTCAATTTCCTCCCCACCATTCTTAATCATATAGTCTGCAAATTTTGATGCAATAATATATCTTCTAACAACTAAATAGATCATTCCAAAAACCAACACAATATTAAATATTACTTGTAAATCCATTATGACTTTCCTCCTATAATGGCACGGCAGGGTATACACTACGTCAAAAATCTTATGGTCATATTTCTGACATAGAATCTAGAACAAATATATGACTCACTTTATTTTTAATAAGCTAATCATAACTTTATTCCTCACTTTCTTAAGAATACCGATATTATAGTCCACTAATTTTATTTTGTCAAGTATTTTTTATCTAAATTATAATTTTGACTCAAACAATGCTTTTTTATGGTTCAAATTTCTGTTATAATGTAAATACAGAATTGTAGGTGTCGTGAAATGAAAAAAGAAAAATATCCCTCAAATGAGAAAACAAGACAAATACTGCAAGACAATTTAAAGTCTATCAGAGAAATCTTAAATTGGACAAGTGCAGATTTAGGTGATCTTATTGGAGTCACTAAACAGACCATTAGTAATTTAGAAACAAAGAATAGCAAACTAACTAAACTACACTACATTGCAATACGAACAGTGGTTGATTTTGAAATTGAAAAACTAAAATCAACCGACTCTGATAGAGCTAAGCGTGCTGAAATGTTATTAGAAGTATTGTCTAAAGCCGAAGAAGAAAATCTAGATTTTGATGAAATCTCTCAGGCTTCTAAATTAATTGTATCCTCTAAGTCTGCTGCTATTGCAGGTACCATAATTGGTGCACTGATCCCATTTGTTCTCAATGGATTTAATAAAAAAAATAGATAATGGAAAGATTTGGATTTTAAATATTACCAAATAATAAAAGCTATCCTTCTAACTGTAATTCATTACAGTAAAAAGGTAGCTTTTTGTTTAAATTTCTATGTCAGAATGGAATTTTTAGAATTCATATATTTTCTTAAAAAAGAAAAACGTAATAGAATTAATAAAATTTTAGTTAATTCAATACATAGCTATAAGAACTATACAATATGTTTCTTAATCTAATCACTCTTTTTGTAAATTTCAATTATATTAAAAGGGCTAGAAACTATAATACTACTATTATATTCTACACGATAAGGGACATTATTAGTATTAAAAATCACTAGATCATTCTTTGGAACATCATCAACTGATTCATACAAAATTTTAGCATTATCTATTTTGGCAAAATAGATATCTTGCTGGATTTGGCCATACTCATTATAAATTTCGGGCTCTTGATTATAAATCATTCTCATCAACTGCGGTTGACTAGTTGGTGTTTCCTGGATTAATAAAGGAAGACACTTTGGATATTTAAAAATAGATATATAGAATTGAGTATAAGAAAAATCTAAAAAACCAAATTTAGTAATATCAAAATCTTTTAAACTTCCAATTAAAAAGCAAAGAAGATATAAAGTGTTATTTCTAATACGCTTCACTTCTTCAATATCTTCTAGATTGTGTTTATGAAAATACCCATTGCGAACAGAATCTTTGTAATCTAGCAAAAGTCTGTTTAACAAATTTCTTCCCTGCTCACTTATTTCCAAACAATCTTCATTATCGGTTATATACCAAATTAGCGAACCTAAACTAACATCCATAAATTTAAGATTATGACTAGTAACTAAAATTTGATAATTACCACTATTATTTGGATTCTCTCTTATGTCTTCTTTATTAGCATATATCTTTTTTTTCCCCCTATAAATATACTTTTTCCCTCTTTTGATCCATTGATTTCTTTTATCAATATCTAATTGAGATAATAAAATTTGATAAAGGAACTGTTCAATTGTTTTTAGATATCCTGCTACAACAGAAGTATAATCAAAGTTACAATTATCAACTAGCACTTTGTACAAATACTCAGAAGTTAGATAAGAGATAGCGAAATCTGATTTTCCAAGCAAAACTTGACCCTTACCCTTTTTCAAATTCGAACAAATTATCTCTAAATCATATTTTTCTAAATTTTTAAAGCTATTTTTAGAATTATAACTTAATTCTTGAAACTCTACATCTTGCAAACTTTTTTTAAAATCAAGTCTATTTTTAGTTAGATAAGATATATTTAGTCTAGGAATTACTTCAAAACCAATTAACTTTTTAATATCATCAATTACTTCTATTACCATAGTTAAAAAGTCTTGATATAAGTTTTCACTTATGAACTCATCTAAAAACATTTTAATTGTGTAGTGAGATTCATCTATTATTTCAGAATTTATATACGATACAAAATTTGTATCATTTGAAAAATGTAAAATTACAACTTTGTCAATTTGAAAATCTTTTATTAACTCTCTAACAACATCATCGTAATCATATAATTCAGTATATCGAACACCAATTCTACTATTTTCCTTCTCAATAATAAATTGAAACGGATAAAGATTATAATCCTCTATATCAGAATTTCTGAAATCTACACAATTTCTCATACTTTCTAGCTGACTCTCAATTTCATAACCTCTCTCATTCAATAATTCCTCTAAAATAGGATTTATTAAATAGTTTCGAATATCTGATTGAAGTGTTCTTTCATATTTTTGATAAATATAAAAATTATCCGAAGCAATATTTAATATAGGAAAATCTGAACGATATCCAGGCCTATCATTTACAAATCTTTTAAAATTACCCTCAAAAACTTTACGCTCGAATAGTTTTTTAAAATCATTGGTATGTTTTTTTATAATAGCTTTGTATCTATCTAAAATCATTTTCTCTCAATTCTTATCTATAAATTTTAAACAAAAAGCATACAGTAAAACTGTATGCTAACCTTCTAGCCTTTTATTATTGATTTCAATATACTTGATAACAATTTCTTTTAGTGCTAAAAGGACTTCTGCTGCTAGCTCAAGACGAGCAAGGGTTTTGTTATCCATTTTCATGGTCTTTCCTCCTTCTGGGCGACTCTAGTTCGCCAACAATGGAAGTTACAGCATAATGATATTGTAAGCGTTTTTCTTCTAGTTGTCAACCGTTATTGGTTCCTTCAAATACATAATTGATTTTTATAATACGTCAGTCAAAATTATCGCCGGTATTTTTCTTTTCTAAAAATAGATATTTTTTAGAAAGAAAACTAAAAAATTGATATAATTAGCTATATTATAAACTAATCAGAGGAATTTCTCTATGACTACATCAATAAATGTTGACAAAAGAAGCGTCAAACAACTATTAGAAACCGGAAAGAATAAACGATTTATTATTCCTGAATATCAAAGACCATATGCTTGGTCAGACGAACAAATCCAAGTTTTATTCGATGATTTAACTGAATACACACTCAATACTACCGAAGATGAAAATAATACTTACTTTCTTGGTACAATAGTTGCATATGAAAATGATAATAAAGAACAGGAAATCATCGATGGTCAACAGCGTATTACAAGCCTCTTATTGCTGTTGAGGGCTATTTACACTAAATTAGAAAGTGGTGGTCCTGAGACTAATTTCTTGAAAAGTCAAATCGAGCCAACAATTTGGAAGCAAAATCCAACTACAGGGGTAGTTAATTTTAATGAAATCCTTATTAGTTCCCGGGTAATGGGAGAGGAGGGGAATCAAGAATTTGCTAATATACTAGTCTCTGGAAAAGCAGATGAAAAATCACATAGCAACTATGCTAAAAATTATAGATTGCTCCAGCAACTAGTTAATGAATATGCTGCAGATAATCCATTGTCCTTTTATAACTTCATCAGTAATATCTTAAATCAAGCTATTCTTCTCCCTATTACAGCCGATAGTCAAGAAACAGCACTAACTATTTTTTCAACTCTAAACGATAGAGGACTAGCATTATCGGATGCCGATATTTTTAAAGCAAAAATTTATAATCACTTAGATCCAGAAGAAAAAAAGAAATTTATAGAACTCTGGCAAGAACTAGATGAACAAGCTACAAATGCTGGGGAAAGTATTCAAAAGTTGTTTTACTATTATATGTTCTACTTGAGAGCAAAGGAAAACGATCGCAGAACAACCACTCCCGGTATTAGAAAATATTATGCAAAAAATAATTTCGAAAAACTGTACTCACAAGATTTAATGCAAAACTTAAATGCCATTTTAAATTTGTGGATAGTGATAAATAATAGAGTCTCACTAGAAAATGAAAAATGGTCCGAAAATATGGAAATAAAACAAATTTTGGATGCTCTGACCTCTTATCCTAATGAGTTCTGGAAATATCCTGTTGTCATCTATTACTTACACTATCACCATAAAGATACATTTGAAGATGATTTTCTTATTTTTGTGAAGAGATTATTAGCAGTTCTTTCTGCAAGATATATCATAACACCAACAATTAATGCCGTCAAAACTGGAATCTTGAATTTAAATGCAGAAATAGTTAACTCATCACAACCCAGATTCAATTTCAGCGAAATCGATGAGAAAGAATTGTCAGATAAAATCAAAAATGCGAATCATAATACAGTGAAGATGATATTAAATATCATAGCTTATCAACATCAATCGGAATTATTGCCAGAAAAATGGGAAATTGAGCATATCCTTCCCCAAAAATGGCAATCAAGTTATTTCCCAACAAATTCAGATTCTGAAGTCAAAGAATTAGTTGAACATATTGGTAATAAGATTCCCATTGAAAAGAAGGTCAATATTATCGCAAGTAACGGATACTTTGCTAAGAAAAAAGAAAGCTACAAGAAGTCCAAAGTTGGCATCTTACTTGAGTTAAGTCAAAGTAATAACAATTGGGGACTTGATGAAATTAGAGAACGTGATATTCGTATTTCTGATGAATTCGTTAGAATACTGAACGAATGGGGCCTAAACCAATCTGAATCTGATACAGAAGAATTGTTAACATTTATCCCAGAAGAACGATATTCAGACTATCTTGATTTTATAAAGCTTTTCAAAATGGAAGATTCAAATGAATCAAGAGAAAAATTTTTGAGCATATAGCAATTTAACAAAGCACTTTAGCTGATAACACATATTCTGTTACTATCAACTAAAGTGCTTTTTTCATGTATTTAGAGGCAATTATGGATACGTTTATCTATTTGTATCGTCCCCAACATTTAATAAGTTTCCGAAAAAGACTTATTTTTTTGACAAAAAAGACATCCAAGAGAATACTCTTGAATGTCTGTAAACGTTGATAGTATCGTGTTGATTAACGTTTTGAGAATTGTGATGCTTTACGAGCTTTCTTAAGACCTGGTTTGGAAAGTATGAATTTCAGTTGGACTAAAAACAGCGTAATATCAAGACTTTTCTCCGCTTTTATAAAAGCGTTTTTCCAATCAAATTCAACTAATTTTATCTAAATGGTGTGGATTTTACCCCCAAAATTACAGAGAATGGAGCTGATAAACACTAAACGTTCACACCATTAGTTAAATGATTTTTTTCATCATTTTTCTTAGATGATAGAACTTCTAATTTATTTCTTATTCAAGCAAAAACAACCTGCTATAAGTAAGAAAGAGGAAGATACAAGAAAAACACGGCGTAAAAACCGATTCAGTTCATTGTCCTCAATCCTTGTCTGCTTCATTTTCTTTTACGAGATCGTTTTGTGAATCTTTTTCAGAGAGTTTTTGATCAATATACTTGTCAATGTTTTCATAAAATTCCTTGGTCGCTTCACTATCTAATGTTGGCGAGTTCTGAACTTGATTCACTTTCAATTGAACAGATTGAATACCGTAAGAGGCTTGTTTTTGGTGGAGTGTTTCTAATTCTTCTTCTGAAATCGGATCTCCAACAACCGTCAAGACCAATTCATTGTTACTTGACTTGTAGACTTGATTAATAACCGTATGATTGGCGAACTCTTTTCCTACAAACTGTTTGATCCCTTCTTTTCGTGCTTGATCCATCGTCAGAGTGACTGCTGAATAGCTGGCTGGAAGAACCAATAATACAATCAAGGAGATCAACCCAATTCTCATTTTCATGTTTAGCTCTTTAAATGAACTTAAGGGAGATTGTCTCATCATAATTCTTGTTCCAACAATATTGATTAGCATGATAAAGACACAGTTGATCAAGAAAAGATAGAGAGCCCCAAATAAAAATCGTACATTTCCATTAGCTAAACCATAGCCTGCAGTGCAGATAGGTGGCATCAGAGCTGTAGCAATGGCTACTCCTGGCACGATATTGTTTGCTTCTTTTTTCCTTGAACCGATCACACCAGCAATCCCACCAGCAATAGCAATGAGGACATCCCAAATGGTTGGAGAGGTTCGTGCAATCAACTCGCTACTTGCATAAGACAAGGGAGAAATCCAGAAATACAGAGTCGAGACAAGCAAACTGACCAACACTTGAGTCAATAAAACCTCTAGAGATTGCTTGATTAAACGCGTATCAAAAATAGCTAAACCGAATCCCAGTCCAACAATCGGTGTCATGAGAGGTGAAATCAACATGGCTCCTATAATGACAGCTGTTGAATTCATATTTAGTCCGATAGAGGCAATAAAAATTGCACACATCAAAATCGCTGTATCTCTCAATCGAACATGAAGGTCATCGTATAATTTCTCACGGTATTCCCGTGTTGAATAATTGGCAGTCATTTGTCCTCTCCTCTTTCCTTATTTAAATTGGTATAATAATTAAAAATAACAGCTGATAAACAGCCAAAAAATATGAGCCCATAAATCGTCAAGAAGACACTGGTAATCCTTCCAATCAAGGTCACAGCTAGGAGATCCCCGTAGCCGACAGTCGTCGAAGTCACAAAAGCATACCAAAGACCGTCTCCGTAATTTGTGATAGCAGGTTCAACTAGGAAAAGCACGCCTCCTGACCCAAAAACAAAGGTCACAAAACTCAGAGCAAACCGAGTAAAACCCGTAACCTGCATAATATGCCATAACATTTTTAAACGTTTCATTTGTTCTCCTTATTCATACTAGCTCCTGACCGAGCCGTTTTTTTCCAATAATCAAAGTGAAGATAGGACATGATCTCCATCAGAGAAAGATAGACAAACTGATAGATCTGATTTAAGCTGATTATCAACTGATATTGTTTGAAAAATGACTGGAAGAAAGACCAGATATGACTGTCTTGAATCAGTCCCTTCTTAATATCAGACAGGATATTAGCTAAAGCTCCCAAGGACTGAAACGGTAAATCCTTGACATTTATATAGATCCGGTCCACCACATCATTCAGACTGGTATCTTGGATGGCATGAAATTCTCCAAAGAGAACTCCTGCCGCTCCAAGAGTAGAAACAAATTCCACCAAATAATTTCTGAGGAAATTTTCTCAACCTTTTCCCATAATGTGTTTAGTGCCATCCATAACGATCCCAACCAGAAAAAGGAAAGAAAACAAGCAAAGAAATTTTGCCGTAAATCCCAAAAAGCTTCAAGACTTGGTGTTGTTGGTTTTTCTAACTCTAAAACCAAGATGGTCATAATAATTGCTAGAACAGCATCTGTCAATACAATTAATCTGTCTTTCTTCATCGGATTGCATCCCCTTTCTTTTTTGTAACATTCTATCTTATCGCATAATATTGGATATTCTTTCATAATCCGACTACAAACAAAAATAAACCAAAAAGTATGTCCCTATTATACTATATTTAACTCTAGAAGTATTCATCCATCTAATTAATAAATATATCATATTTCACAATAAGTGAATACTATCAAAGATTCATCCCCTTTCACTTCATCATGTAGTGTTGCTTAGATTTATCAAAAACAACCAAATTTGTATTAATTTCAAGTATCACCTAGTTACAAAAATTTGGGGTGAACAGAAAAAGCATCCCGTATTTTTGATACGAAATGCTTTCAATAAGTTTAAATAAGTTTTAACGTTTACTAAATTGTGAAGCTTTACGAGCTTTTTTCAAGCCTGGTTTGGAAAGTATGGATTTCAGTTGGACTAAAAACAGCGTAATATCAAGGATTTTCTGAACAATATCTACTTTTTAATTTCATAAAATCTGAATCAATATTTTTAAAATAGGGGAATAGTTTAGGTCTCTAAGCATTAAAATAATACACCTAACTTTGGTCACCGTTTTTTAGTTATTCACTCTTTTTTTAGTTATTCACTCTTTTTTCAGATAGTGTTTTTAAAGTTATGATGTAAAATGCCGCAATTAAAACACTATACATCATAATCGGAGGATAGACAATTAAAGATAGAATCAATCCCACTCCTTTAATTATTAGGTCAGGTATCAATAACTTCCTATATTGTGCGGTAGCTTCAAGTAATTCTTTCTGATCTATATTGGGTTTATCAATTACTTTATGTAAAAACCAGTTTGCTACCGTTGAAACAATAACAATCAGTCCATAAAAGAGCTGTGCCGTATGATTCATGAAATGACTACTAACTATTCCAGTAGCATAGGGCATAAATGAAACAAAAAATAAAAGATACAAATTCTTTCAAATTTCTCCCTTTTCAATTTGCCTAACTTGACCTGCATTACCTAGGTCGCTTTGCTTTAAATTATACTTTTTTCTTAAACATTTAATACGAGTAGGTATTTCTTGTGAGTAATTTTCATCAAAAAATTTCATATATAATCTCCCTATAATCATGGAAAAGTAGTAAAAATAGTTGTTATCCTAGTTGATTAAAAAAATCTCTGATTTCCTCATCTTTTATAAAATAATATATAATTTTCCCCTCTCTTCTAGTGTCCAAGATGTTTTGATTGGCTAGTTTACGAAGATGGTGGGAGGCAGATGCCATACTGAGATTTAATAAACAGGCTATATCGCAGACACAGAGTTCTTCGACGGCAAGGAGATAAAAGATGATATTTATCTGTTTATTATCGGTAAATTTTGATAAAATGCGAAGTGATTTTTGGACTTTTTCCTTTTCAAGGTAGTTCGTTGCGGTTGTAACATTTTGTTGATTTATAACATCCACTTGACAGATACTATCTTTTTTCATAATTTTTTCTCCTAGCCTAACACAGCCCATAGCATGTCAAAGCTGTTGTTTTCAATCAGGATATACATCCCCAATCCTAAATAGACAACGGCAATAAACCATCTGCTATATTTTTCCAAAGTTTCCCCAACAGAAGGGACTTGTGCTAATTTTTGGGCAGAAAAAACCAAGAGATAAATCATGACTAGAAAAGTAAGTAAAGTCACTATCAAATTCGCTAAATTTAAGGTGGTAAAATATGGGACAAAGACACCAATATTGTCAGCGCCACAACTTGCAAAAGTAATCATAGCGACTAGAAAAATCAGGTTTTTATTGTCTTTTCGCAAACCATCTTTTGCAATAGCTTCTCCATCAGAATCTCCTAAAAGCAAAACTTTGAGGCCTAGGAAAATTGGAATCAAACCGAGTAAACCTAAAATCTCTTTACTAGGAATATAATTTAAGACAAATGCAAAAAGCAAACTTAGGAATATTAGACTAACAGAGCCTAGAAATTGTCCTAAATAGATGTTAATGATGTCCTTTCTGCTTTTTCTTTTGGCAAAAAATAACATTAGGATAATAAGTAAGTCTACGGCTGTCCCAGAATACAGGATTATTGAAGTAACAATATTTTGAATCATAAAACACCTCATTCAAATATATTTTTGAATGTATTCTAACATTAACCTTTGTAGATGTCAACTTAAAATCCACCAATTAATAATTGCATGTCAATATTTGTATTGTGAAACTAGTTTCAGAAATATATAGTCTTAAAGTATGTCCACTGCCAATGGTTTTTTCAATATTTAAAAGGAGAGAACCAATTTGGTCCTCTCCAGGGTATAATTTTCCACCAACCCACTACAGTTGACAAAGAACCGTTATTCTCAAATGAGACAACTCCTTTTAGTTTTTATAACCTCAGCTTCTCGGTCTCTTACCTACTTTTAATAGAAAGACTACGAAGGACGATTCTTAAAGTAGTCAGATTGTGCAATATCGAAAGATTAGATGGGCTTAACCAATTTAACAACCCAAATCCAATTAAACTTCCATTTATTACAACTGTTTCTTGAATATTTCTTTGAATTAATTTCTGCAACGATTCAGATAAAGAATTCAATTCCTCGAAGAAATCTAAACGATTATCTAATAATAAAATATCACTCATCTGCTTAGAAATATCAGCACTTTCATTCATCACAACCCCAATATCTGCAAGCGTCAAGGCAGCAGAGTCGTTTAACCCGTCTCCAACCATCAAAATAGTTCGGCCAGCTTTCTGTAATTCCTGAACCAACTGAAACTTACCATCTGGTTTTAAATCAGTATAAACGTTGTCAAATGGCAGATCTTTAACCAACTCTTCTGTTCTAGCCAACGTATCACCAGTTGCCAGAATCAGTTTTTTCCCTTGGCGCTTTAGCTTTTTCAATGCAACTTTCGCCTCGCTTCTCAAGGGAGTGTGGATACAAAACATCCCAATTAATTCTTTCTTATAAGCCAAAAACAATAAATTGTAATGAGTCTTATATTGCTCAATCAAGGCCAGCTGCTCAGAACTAATTCTTACCTGTTCGTCTTGCATTAGTACATAATTTCCAATGACAACCGATTGACCATCAATTTGCGATTTAATCCCTTTGCTTGCAACATACTGAAGCTTGCCATGCATTTCTTCGTGTTCAATGCCTTCAATTTCAGCTTGTTTAACAATTGCATTGGCAATAGGATGATAGATATGTTCCTCCAAACATGCACTTATTCTTAAAATATCTTTCTCAGTATAATCTCCGAAAGGAAGAACCTTTTCAACCAAAGGATAACTCGTCGTGATGGTACCCGTTTTATCAAACAAGAAAGTATCCACTTCCAGATATTTTTCTAATACATCACCATCTTTAATAACCATTTCTCGATTTAGACCTTCCTTTATGGCCGTAAGGTAGGCTACAGGTGTGGATATTTTTAGAGCACATGAAAAATCCACCAATAAAAAGGAAATGGCTTTTGAAAACGAACCTGTTAACAGATAAGTCAAACCAGCACCTAAGAAGTTATATTTTACAACCTTGTCTGCCATCCTAATAAAATGACGTTGTTTTGTCTTCTTACTCTCTTCAGATTTTTTCATCAGATTGATGAGTTGCAAAATACGACTGTTTATCTGATTATCAGTCACACGAATTCTTAACTCTCCTGTTTCCAAAACAGTATTCGCACATACAGAATCTCCCTCTTTCTTTTCAACAGGGAAGCTCTCTCCAGTCAAGGAACTCTCATTGACCATGCCTAATCCTGAAACCACTTGGCCGTCAAACAAGATTTCATTACCTTGGGAGACAACTAATACATCACCTACTTGAACATCAGAACTCTTGATGCTGATGACCATGTCTCCCCGCACTAAGAAAACATCACTTTCTTTAGCAAGAAGGCTTTGTTCCAAATCTGTTGCTGTTTTTTTTAAAGACCACTGATCCAGATGATTACCCAAATCAAGCATAAACATGATGTTGCTAGCTGTCTTGGATTGGTTCATAAACAAGGACAACAAAATGGCCGAACAGTCCAAGACCTCCATGGTTAGTTCCTTGCGCGCTAAAGTTTGATAGGCTTCTTTGACATAACCCAAAGCCTGATAACAAGTCCAAATATAACGAATAGGGTAGGGTACAAAACTTCGAAACAGCAAACGCTTAATCGCTGCACCCGATACAATTGAATAAGCACTCTCTTCTCTACGAATGGGAAGAGTCATCAAGTCCGAAACTTTCCCCTTGTCAATTTTTTTTAAAAAGGCCTCTGCATTTTCTAATACAGAGAAGCCTTCTTTCATACGTAGAGTAAAGTGCTGCTGATCCATATAAAACTGAATAGAGTCGATCCCTTTTTCATCTTTAGCCAAGGAACGAAGATAATCTTGAATATCCAAGGTCAGTGAAAACGAGGACGATAATCGGATATGTTGATATCCTCTGTGTAGCACTTTAAAAGACATATTATTCACCTGTCAGGCTATCTAATTGTTCTTCTTTCTTTTCCTGTTCGTATAAATATTTAGCGTCTTGTAAAACATCATCACCGTGTTGTTTTACAACAGAAACAGATGCATCCAGTCCATCTTTCAATTTGTAAGCTTTAGCCAAGGCCTTAGAATAGCCTTTCTTAGCTTCTTTACTTGCTAAGACTTTCAAGCCAAGCGTCCCAAATGCTACCCCTCCTAAGAAGAGAGATGATTTTTTCGCAACTTTTACGACGTTTAATACTTCTTTTAACATGTTTATTTCCTCCTTGTAACTATTGTAGCGAAAAATGACAGCAAAAGCAATTGCTGATATCTGATATATAGATAAAATTCTCTATACTGATATTTAATTATATTATGATGAAAACAATATACTTTATTTTTTGATACTGTCAATAATTATGTGTAAACACTTAAGTAGAGTTACGGAGTGTTAATTAAATAAGCTTTCAAGTGTATCAGAACATTGACCAAACCCTTTATGGATTCGTTGACTTTGCTTGAAATTATAATCTTCAAACAACGTAACTAAGTAACGTTCCAGAGCCTCCTCATTAGGAAAAAGAACCTTCTTTTTCGTTTGATGTTTGATTTCTTTGTTAAGAGACTCAATGAGGTTTGTCGAATACATGCTGTGCCAAATCTGGTAGGGAAACTGATAAAAAGTTAAAAGATTATCCGTCTTCTCCAGACTTTCCATGACTTTCCTATACTTTGGTTTCCATTCGGCGAGAAAGTCCTCTAAAGCTTGTCCTGCCATTTCTAAATTTTCAGCACGATAAATCATTATAAATTGCCCCAGAATAACCGCTCTATCTGCTCGTTTCACTTTACTAGCTAGATTTCGACTAATATGAATTAAGCAACATTGTTGTTTAGCTAATGGGTGAGCCTGACTGATAATCTGCTCAAGCCCCTTAAAGCCATCTGTAACTACAAGAGAAATCTGTTGGATTCCTTGGTTTTGAAGCTTGTCTAACAGGGTGGACCAAGAAGCATTGTTTTCTTGAGGCAACTGTGCATAGCATATCTCTATGCGACTAAAGTCGCTAGAGCTATCCTAATTGCGCACCGCCAGTTCTCATAGAAAAAAACACCTTGCAAGATGCAAAGTGTTTTCGTTTGTATTCTGCTGTCCAGCAACGAATTAACGTTTAGAGAACTGGCTAGCTTTACGAGCCTTTTTCAAGCCTGTTTTCTAGTATTTTTATATCTATTGGCAGATTATCCGACTTATCCCCATCAACATCTGACTCTAACTCAACCTCTGAAGAAATCCTAATATTGCGTACTTTGATATATTCGATATTATTGTTACCTACTAGATCCCCTTTTTAATAAATCTGGGATAGCCGATAATTTAGAAATGATGGATGAATCCTTTAAAATCAAGATATTTCCATATTCATCTGTATTTTCATCAAATAGTTTTTTGTCTGCATAGTAATTGGATAGAAGAACTAAGACCTGAGTAGCTTCACCTTCATAATTGCCATTTTTGCTTTCAAAAGGTAATAATTGCTTGTTCATAGCTTGGCGAATCAGTTGCACCAGCCAAATTAATTGTCTTGACCGACGAATAAAGCGACTTCTTTCAAGGATTCGACCATAAGGAAACAGTTGGCAGATTCTATAAAAGTGTCGATGTGATTCGGCACGCTCATCAGACTCGCTACACAGAGCTGGTACATAATATCTGCTATAATTTTCTGGAAGATTTGGTCAAGCGGTCTTTTAGCCGTGTGACAGGCATACAGGAAAAACACTATTTATTTACTTTTTGCACGGGAGGCTTTAAGATGTTGCTGGACGCCTTTCTTGATAATCACTCAGAGTCGCCAGAGTGTCTGGGCTGGGATATGGCAAAGATATACCGCTGCCTGAAACTGTTCTTTGACGCTGATAAACGCGACATATCAATTAAAATGTCGCACTAAAATGATTGAAAAGTGATTGAAACTGTATTATAATGAACGTATATATTTAGAAAAGAGGTACTAACTATGGAAAACCTAGTAGTTTCAGTCTTTAACACTGAAAGCGAAGCTTATCAGTCCTTTGCGGATTTGAAGGCTTTCCGCCAAACTCAGACGACCAAGGTTGCTCAAATCGCCTTGGTCAAAAATGAAAACGGTCACATCGTTGAAAAAGAACGCTATGACTTTGAAGATTCAACGACGGATGCAACCCTAGAAGGTGGCTTGCTCGGTGCAGTTATCGGGCTTTTGGGTGGTCCTATCGGCGTCTTGTTTGGTTATGGTATTGGCAGCCTCTATGGTTTGGCTGCTGGTGATACCGTTGATACGGCAGAAGCTGGCTTGATTGACGTTGTGTCTCAAAAATTGATCGACGGCGAAACAGCCGTTGTCGCCTTGGTGCAAGAAAACAACGAAGCAGTCATCGATGCTTACTTCACCAAGTACGACACCCAAATCGTGCGTTGGGATGTAGCAACCGTCGTAGCCGAAATCGAAGCAGCTCTGCAAGTCCAAGAAGACCTCTACAACCAGGCACGTGCACAAATGAAGGCTGAACGTAAAGCCGAACGCAAGGCTAAACTTGAAGAATTCAAGGCAAATGTCAAAGCAAAATTTGACAAATTGAAAGCCTAACGTCTAAGCGTCTCATAAATTTAAATGTGACTGAGACGCCATTTAAAATTTATGTGCGTCGGATTCTCACAGTTAAATAATTGCGTTGACAAAGCCGTTACAGCCGTTCTTCCATTCTTTGAAAAGAATGTTTAATAGACAAGAAATCTGGACTAGTATTGGTCTGGATTTTTTTGTGAATATAGAGGTCATAGCTTTTTGACTATGCTTCGTTATAATTAGAAAAATTTTAAGTTTTATCAAGATGAAATCAGTCAGACGAAGACATCCCGAATTAGCACCAGCATCACCACACAAACTAAGACATACTGGTGCTACTCTTGCTAAACAAGCAGGTGTTTCTCTTGAAGCCTTCTCAGAAGCTCTTACTCATAGTGATAAAGAGATTACAAAAACTTACGTTAATATCAAAGATAAAGTCAATCAGACTGTAGGTGATATTGCTTTTCGTAGTTTAAAAAATTGATGGGGTGAATATGGGGTGAATTTTGGGGTGAACTTTGATTTTTTGAAACAAAAAAGACATCCAAGAAATAATTCTTGAATGTCTGTAAACGTTGATATAATCGTATTGATTAACGTTTTGAGAATTGTGATGCTTTACGAGCTTTCTTAAGACCTGGTTTCTTACGTTCAACTTTACGTGAGTCACGTGTAAGAAGTCCTGCGCGTTTCAATGAATCGCGGAAGTCTGGGTCTACTTGAAGAAGGGCACGAGCGATACCGTGACGGATAGCTCCTGCTTGACCAGCGTATCCACCACCTACAACGTTAACGAAAACGTCGTATGAACCTGCAGTTGAAGTAACTGCGAATGGTTGGTTGATTACAAGACGAAGGTCAGCGTGTGGGATGTACTCTTCAACATCTTTTTTGTTAACAGTGATTTTACCAGTTCCTGGAACAAGGCGAACGCGTGCAACAGCGTTTTTACGACGTCCAGTACCTGCATATTGTGCTTGTGACATACTTTATTGTTCCTTTCCTTAGATAAGTCCTGAAATATCAAGAACTTCTGGTTGTTGTGCAGCGTGAGTGTGCTCAGCTCCAACGAATACTTTCAATTTCATACCTTGAGCGCGGCCAAGAGTATTGTGTGGAAGCATACCTTTAACTGATTTCTCGATCAAACGTACTGCATTTTTAGAACGAAGTTCACCAGCAGAGATTGATTTCAATCCACCTGGGTGGTTTGAGTGAGTGTAGTAGATCTTATCAGTTGCTTTTTTACCAGTCAATTTAACTTTTTCAGCATTGATAACGATTACGAAGTCACCTGTATCAGTGTGAGGTGTGAATGTTGGTTTGTTTTTTCCGCGAAGCACGCTAGCAACAACTGCTGAAAGGCGTCCAAGAGGTACATCAGTTGCGTCAACAACGTACCATTTGCGTTCTACTTGGCCTGGTTTAGCCATGAATGTAGTTTTGTTCATGATTTCTCCTATATGAATGTCGTTTTTGTTTACAGGGCGGATGTTCCGGTCCGCAAGTTATTTGAAAGGTTCCGGGGCCTTACAAATGGGGTAAACAATACCGCCTACTATTGTATCAAAATTCTAAGATAAAAGTCAACCGATTTGGAAAATTATTTGCGATTTTCTTTTCCAATGACAAATCCGATCAAGGAATTCGGGCCGACGTGGGCTGAAATAA
This sequence comes from Streptococcus taoyuanensis, assembly GCF_029589235.1. Taxonomy (NCBI): domain Bacteria; kingdom Bacillati; phylum Bacillota; class Bacilli; order Lactobacillales; family Streptococcaceae; genus Streptococcus; species Streptococcus taoyuanensis. The sequence continues at coordinate 31,448 of NZ_JARQVW010000013.1, read as the reverse complement.
CCGGTCCAAGAGGCATCACGAGAACTTCATCGATGCCTTCAAGCGCAAGCATTTCTTGCTTCAGTGCTTCGGCTCCTTCTAGATCGTTGGTATAAGATACCAAGGCTGTGCTTTCACCGATATCTGCTTTGATCAGCTCCAGTAATTCCCGGACAGCTTTTTTGCGTCCCCGAACCTTGCTAATAGGGACTAATTTCCCTTCCGCATCTATCCAGAGAATGGGTTTGATGCTGGCCAAACTTCCCATGATCGCGGCACTTTTTGAGAGACGGCCGCCACGCATGAGGTGGTAGAGGTCATCAACTAGGAAATAAGTCCGCAGTTTTGGCGCTAGGTCCATGATTTCTTCTTTGGCTTCTGCTAATGAACGACCTGCATCACGCGCAGCTACTGCTCGCATGACCAGATAACCCTCTCCAATCCCAGCAGCCTTCTGATCGACAATCTCGATCACGGCTTCCGGGTAGTCTTCTAAAACCAGGTCTCGTGCCATGACTGCACTCTGATAGGTCCCAGATAAGACTGATGAAAAGGCCACATAAAGCAGATCTTTTCCTTCTTTGGCAAATTGTTTAAAGGTTTCCTGAAATTGGCCCACATTGACCTGACTGGTTGTCGGTTTGGCCCCATTTTTCATGGCTTCTAAAAGCTCCGGGCTGGTCAATTGAGCTTGGCCTACTGTCTGGTAAACCGTCCCATCTAACTCAATGGTCAAGCCAAGAATGGTCACCTGATGTTCCTTGGCCCAGTTTTGGTCTAAATCTGCGGTCGAATCGGTTAAAATAGCAAATGTCATTACTTGTCTCCCATCATTTCTTGTAATTGTCGCAATACTTCGTGATCGAGCGGTCGCATGGGTGGTTTTTGATCGTTAACCACTCGCTGCGCTTGATTGAGGTTTCCTTTGACGACTGCGACCCGTTTTTCTAACTCTCTGGCAGATACCCGAAGAGCTCCTTGAGCAAAGACGGTCCATTGCTCATTTAAGTCACTGGTCGCTACTGATACTTGGTGGAGGGGCGTGTTAAGCTCTGCCGCCAAGCGCTCGATATAGTCATCTGCCGTCTCATCCTCACCGGTAAAGACCACCTGAACATTGAACTCCTCATAGGTCTGCCGCACTCCTGGCATATACTGGGCATCAAAGACACAGATGACTTCGATTCCTTCAAAGCTAGCATAGTGGCTCAGTTTTTGCAGGAGGATATTGCGGGCTGCATCGAGCTCACTTTTTTGAAAGAGCTGGCGGGTCTCCTGCCAAAAGGCAATCATATTATAGCCGTCAACCAATAAGATTTTTCGTTTCATATCATTGCCTTTCTAGGATTATAGTCGATTGCGAAAGACCTCATACATAAGGATGGCTGCTGCCACACTGGCATTGAGGCTTTGCACATGACCATTCATGGGAATGGTGATCATCTCATCGACTTGTTTTTTGATATTGGCTGAGATCCCTTTTCCTTCATTGCCAATGATCAAGGCTAACTTGCCAGCCGTATTCCACTGATGAGATGGCGTGCCGTTCATGTCGGTTCCAAAGATCCAGAAGCCCTCTTCCTTTAGCTTGTCTAAGGTTTGGCTAAGATTGGTCACACGCGCAATGGGAATGTGTTCCACTGCTCCGGTAGAAGTTTTTGACACCACTGGGGTCACCCCAACCGCTCGGTGCTTAGGAATGATGACTCCTGAGACATTGGTCGCATCAGCTGTCCGCAAGATAGATCCAAGATTGTGCGGATCTGTTAAGCCATCGAGAATCAATAAAAGCGGGTTCTCTTCTTGGGCTGTCTGTTTCAGAATCGCTGCCAAGTCGGTGTAAGCAAAGGCTGCCACTCGAAGAACAAAGCCTTGGTGAACAGCTCCTTCTGTCATTTCCTGCAGGGTTTTCTTTGGCGTCCAAGAAATCGACACTTTTTTCTCAGCTGCTAAGGCCTTGATCTTGTCGACATTTTTCCCTCGGAGGTCTTCTTGAATATATAATTTATTGCCTGTATTGGCTTGTAAAGCCTCGGTGACTGCATGGACACCGTATACGATATCGTTATTTTCCATAGAACTAGTATACCATAAGAAAGGAGGATGAGGCCAATTCATGATATAATGAAATGAAATCTATCTCAGCGAAACTAGTAAAATAGAAAGGAAACCATGCCTCTTTTTCAACGAACCATTAAGCTCACCTTGGCCACCTGTTTAGCAGCTGCCCTTGCTTATGCTCTGGGCTTGACCTATGCCATCTCAGCTGGCGTCATTGCCATCTTGAGCATCTCTGATACGCGTCGCAGTACCATCAAGCAAGCCTACCAGCGCTTTATGTCGACCTTGCTAGCCCTTGCTATCGGAAGTCTCGCTTTTTCCTTTTTTGGATTCAACCTCTGGGCACTGGGAGTTTTTATCGCTCTCTATGTTCCTGGTGCCTTTCTATTGGGTTGGCAGATCGGTATCACCCCTAGTACGGTGTTGGTTACCCACCTCTTGATTGAGCAGTCTACCTCCTGGGGGCTCTTGCTCAATGAACTTGCTCTCTTTTTAATTGGGACCAGCTTTGCCTTGCTGGCCAATCTCTATATGCCTTCTAATCAGGGAGCGATCGATCACTACCATGATGTTGTTGAAGACCAACTGAAAAAGATCCTTGGTCGTTTTGCGGAATTACTTAGTAAAGGGGATGGTCGCAATGATGCTCGCTTGATTAAGGAGTTGGATGGTATCCTAAAGGACGCTTTGAAGCTAGTTTATCTGGACCATTCCAACCACCTCTTTCACCAAACCAACTACCATATTCACTACTTCGAAATGCGCAAGCGGCAAAACGATATTCTGCGGGATATGGCAGAAAACGTCAACCGCTGTCAGTTGGCGGCGAGTGAAAGCATAATCCTAGCTCAACTTTTTAAGAAAACGGCCCAACAGTTAAGCCAGAAAAATCCTGCCCAAGATCTTCTAGATGATATTAGTCAGTATTTGGCGATCTTTCGCGAACGTCCTCTTCCTAAGACCCGTGAAGAATTCGAAACACGCGCCACCTTGCTCCAACTCTTAAGAGACTTAGAAACTTTTATCCAGGTCAAGGTTGATTTTTACCAACAATTTCATAAGGAGACAGAATAGACAAAAAGGCCCTTGCAAGATGCAAAGGCTTTTTTATTCGGGGTTTTGTTGTAAACACTTTCCTAAAATGGTATACTAGAAACGGAAAATAACTTTTTAAGGAGGGTCTTCTATATGAAGTCTTCGTATAAGAAACATTTGTACACTACAACACTCAGCCTCTCAGCGGCTGTCTTGCTTTCCGTTATCGGTCATGGCCAAGCTTCAGCCGATAGCTTAGAAGCGCCTCAAACAGAGCCTAGCACGGCCCTTGAAGCGACACCTGCTACTGAGCAACCTGTGACCGCCGAGACGACCAGTCCCGCTGCATCCACAGAAGTAACTCCTGCTAGTCCTACAGAAACCGCAGCGACTTCTGATGCGGCTTCTACAACAGAAGTTGCTCCAACCGCTAGTCCAAGCACTACCCGTGCTACAACGACCGCTGACCAAGCGACTCGATTGACGGATAGCACCATTTATCTCTCTGAAAAGAGTACGATTGATGACAAAGTCCAAGAAAAAGCTCAAGCTGCTGGCAAGATCAGCTGGACCTTAGACAATAAACCTCTCTCTGAGTGGAAAACCTGGGATATGGAGACAGGAACACTGAGCAAGGATCCATTCCTTACTATCACAGAGACCGCAAACGGCAATGATCTGGATCTCCACATTGACGTGCAGGATCTCTTTGGTGAAGATCTCAGTCTTCGTAGCCCAAATAATATTCGCCGGACTTACCGCAACTACATCGGCAACCATGAACTGGTCGGGACCAATGCAGACTTAGGTGTGACCATCAATAAAACCCTTGTTTTTAGACCTTACCAAGACTACCATACACATGAAGAGATGCTGGCTGCCATCGAAAAATCCAAGGAAGAAGCGAAACCCGATCGTTTAGTGCAGCTGGAAACTCTTGGCAAGAGTGCCCAAGGCCGGGATATGAAGATGGGGATCGTGAGCAAGGACCAAGCCAGCATTGATCACTACCTTTCTAGTACCAACCCTACAGCTTTGACTAAGCCAAGTGAAATGCTGGCCGCACTAAAAGACAAGACCTTGGATTACAAATTACCTGTCTTAGTCCACAACACCCACGCGGATGAACAGCCAGGCATTGATATCATCACAGGCCTCTTCCATACCTTCGCTACAGAAAATCAAGTCACTTTTAAAACGACAGACGAAGCTGGTAACGTCAAGAATGTGACCCTGGACATCCCAACTCTCTTAAACAAATTCATTTTCTTATTTGACTTCACGGAAAACCCAGATGGGGATGCTCTCAACCTGCGGGCCCTAGCAAACGGGCTCGATCCAAACCGGGATGCCAGCTACCAAACCAACCCTGAAGTTCGCACGGTTATCCAAATGATCAACAAATGGAATCCAATCGCTCTCTACGACTTACACGGTTTTGTCAAAGAATTCTTGATCGAACCTGCAACTCCACCACATGATCCGAACTTCGAATACGATCTTCTGTCAGATCTGATGCTAGAAAATGCCCATCATATGGGACGGGCAGGAGTTGCCAATTCTAAATACGATAGTTACATCATTCCAAAACTGGATTGGGGCGATGGCTGGGATGACTCCTTCTCTGGCTATACAGGAGTTTATGCTGTCTACCATGGTATCTTAGGCCATACTATCGAAATTCCGGAAGGAAATGAAGAATCCTACAAAGCAGGTCGCAATGCTGTCCTAGGAGGGATTGACTTCCTCAACCAAGATCCGGACCGTCTCCTTGAGATGCGTCTCAACTTCTACCTGCGCGGTCTCAATAAAACCGAAGATCCAAAAGCCGAAAATGAACTGGTCGGCCCAAATGGAGAAATCGTTGGACGTGTGAAAAATGGTCGTCCGAAATTCTTCCCAGACTACTACGTCATCCCAATGAGCCTCGACAAAGACAACGATGCCCAAGAAGCCTTCAATATGATCGACTACTTCAAACGCAATGGTGTCCTCGTCAAGGAACTCAAAGAAGATATTGGCAACTATAAAAAAGGGGACTTAGTCATTGACATGGCCCAAGCCAAACGTGGCTATGCTAACCACATTCTCTACAAGGGTTCCAACGAATCTGCCTGGGCTGCTATGTACGCAGAGTTGCTGGTAAACTTCCCAGATATGAGAGGGTTCAAGTCCGAACCTGTCTTTGCGGATGGTCTTTTCAACGGAAAATTAGGAGAAGTCACCACCACCCGCGCCACTCGTACCTCTGAGATCGATCCAAAAGCTCCTTACTATGTGATCGCAAATACCTCAGCCAGTGCCGTTAAAGCTGTCAACCAGGCTATTGCACAAGGAAAATCTGTCTACCTAACAGATGATGGCTACATCGTTGACCGCGATACCTTTGCTTCGCTCCTACCAAACTATGCCATTTATGGTGATGCCCTCTACAAGGTGCCTAGTGGCCCAACCTTGAAACCGATGAAGGTCTACTCTCCAAACTACCACTATAATTGGGCTGGAGTAGATGCGCCTGCTCATACTAGTTTGGTCCTTGAAAAATTAGGCTTCCAAATCGTCAATACGCCAGAAGAAGCGGATGTTGTTATTTTGGAAAGCAATCGCTTTGACGCTTCCATTTTTGGCAAGAAACCAACCCTTGTCATTGGCGGGGAAGCCATGCAAAAATTGGAAAAATTGGGAGTTCTTACAGGATTTGACGCTGAAAAACTAAAAGGCGGTAGTGACTACGAAGGCTTGATGAAAGCGATCATTGATGATCAGGATCCATTGACCAGCGGATACAAGAAGAATACCCTCTTCTACTCCAACTCAGGAAACTGGATTGAAAAGGTTCCAGAGCATTTCAAGACCTTGATGAGCATCGCTCCAAGCGATTATTATATTGCAGGTTGGTGGCCACATAACGATGTTCTGGCTAACAAAGTCATGGCCATCTCTGGAGAACTGATGGGACAACCACTCTTTGTCTATGCAGGAAATCCAACCAACCGTCAACACCCTGTCCACTTCTTCCGCTGGGTAACCAATGCGATCTTTGGCAGCAAGTTGGCAAGCTTGATGGATTACGTTCCAGCTAAAGAACCAGATCAAGTGGTAGTTCCAATTCATAACCAAACAAGCAATCCACAGCCAATCTTGGCCAAGAAGGACACTCCTAAAGTGCTCCTTCCACAAAAAGAAACAACTAAAGAAGAAAGCGTGCAAGCCTTGACTTACCAAGTAGGACAAAGCTTCCAAGAAAGTCCAGCCAAGGCACAATTGCCACAAACTGGAGAAGACACAACGGCGCACTTCATTCTTTCAGGCTTCTTGCTAGCCGTTAGCGGAGGCTTCCTCCTCTTGAAAAAGAAAGAAGTTGAGTAAGTTCCAGATTTAGACCTGGATGACATGAAAAGAACCTTCGCAGATGCGAAGGTTCTTTTCTATTCTGCCAATTCCAACACAACCGTTTGGTAAGGGACTAATTCGAGCACTTGGTCTCCTTCTTGGAATAATCCTGCTGTATTATTTAAAACGACTGTTTTAATCGGAGCTGGCAACTCCAAGGTAGCCTGGCGATTTTGGAAATTGCTGACAACCAAGAGACGCTTGTCCCCACGGCGTTCAAAGGCGATGATGTTTTCACGGTCCCGATACGCTGGGATCATATCTCCGAATCGGATGGTATTTCCATAAAGGGGATGGCGATACAAGGCCGTCAACTGGCGATAGTAATTCAAGATGGAATTTGGATCCTTTTCTTGATCTTTCACATTGATGGCAACATTTGGTTTGGGACTGATCAACCAAGCTGGTCCATCACTAAAGCCCAGACCTGGCTCTGCTGACCATTGCATGGGTGTTCGCGCATTGTCCCGGCTGTATTTGGCAATCGCGGCCAAGGCTTCTTCCTCGGTCAAACCAGCTTCTTTCGCCACATGGTAGCCATTGATGGTCGCGATATCATCAAAGTCCTCCACCGATTCAAAGACTTGGTTTTCCATCCCAATTTCTTGGCCTTGATAGATAAAAGGAATTCCCTTGCGCAAAATCTGTATGGTTCCTAAGGCCTTTTTACTGGTATCGTTTACTGGACCTTCCGCAATATAATGGGACACTCCACGAGGTTCGTCGTGGTTTTCAATGATGGTCGATAGAACCCCAATGCAATCCGCGCGCTCATGCGCTTGGAAAATACTTTCCTTGAGTTCATCCGCTGTTGGAAGAGCATGGTCGAACCAGCCTTTTCCTTCTTGCCCCAGCATGGTTTGTTTGAAGTCAAAGATGGAAGAGAAGACACCATCTTTTCCAATAAAGAAGTGCAACTCTTCGTCAGTTTCATTGAAAACTTCCCCTACTGTGAAGGCGTTGTACTTGGCAAAAGTCCGCTCCTTTAACTCTTGCAAGAAAGGTTCAATCGGTTGGGCATTGACCAGAGACTCCGGTACTGGAACCAAGCCATTTTCGCGATCGGACGGAAGCGAACGCCATTCTAAATCCTTTTTGATATTGATAATGGCATCAATCCGGAAGCCTGCAATTCCCTTGTCCAACCACCAATTGATCATCTTATATATCTCTTCGCGCAAGACAGGATTTTGCCAATTGAGGTCTGGCTGATCCTTGTGGAAAGAATGGAGATAGTATTTATTAGTGCCAGGAACCGGTTCCCAAACACTGCCTCCAAAGTAACTTTCCCAGTTGTTGGGTTCCTTGTCACTTTCGATGAAATAAAAGTAATCCGCATAAGGGCCATCTGGATCCGCTAAAGCCTTTTGGAACCATTCGTGATGACTGGAGCAGTGGTTGACCACCAAGTCCATAATGATGGAAATGCCTCGCTTCTTGCCTTCAGCGATCAACTCTTCCATATCTTCCATCGTTCCAAAAATAGGATCAATGGCATAATAATCGGAAATATCGTAACCCTGGTCAATAAACGGACTCTTGTAAATAGGGGATAACCAGAGAATATCAATCCCTAAGTCTTGAAGGTAATCGAGTTTCTCCGTGATTCCTTTTAAATCCCCAACACCATCTCCATTGCTGTCTTTGAAGCTTTTTGGGTAGATCTGATAAGCGACCTTCCCCTTCCACCAGTCTTTTTCCATGTTTTGTCTCCTTAAAATGAAAGAGACTGAGACATATCGTCTCAGTCTCTACAGTGTCAGCACTTATTAGTATACTGTTTTTTCAGTTTCTTTGTCGAAGAAGTGAGCTTTGTTCAAGTCAAATCCAAGTTCGATGGTTTCACCAGTTCCAAGGTAGTCACGCGCATCTACTTTAGCGATGAATTCGTTGTCACCAACTTGGCAGTACAAGTGAGATTCTGAACCAAGCAACTCAGATACAGAGATGGTTGCTTTCACGACTGATTCTGGGAATGTTTCAAGGAAAGCAGCTTCTGTATTCACGTCTTCTGGACGGATACCAAAGATCAATTCTTTACCATCATAGCCTTTTTCTTTCAAGACTTTCAAAGCACCTTCTGGAACTTTCAAGTTCAATCCATTGGCAACGATGTGTCCACCTTCCAATTTCACGTTAATGAAGTTCATGGCAGGGCTTCCGATGAATCCAGCTACGAATTTATTCACAGGGTTCTTATACACTTCTTGCGGAGTACCGATTTGTTCTACACGTCCGATAGTACCTGTACCAGCTGGGTTTTTAGTAGCAGACATAATAACGATACGGTCAGCCAATGTCATCGCTTCTGTTTGGTCGTGGGTTACGTAGATTGTTGTAGCTCCGATACGACGGTGGATTTTCGCAATTTCAGCACGCATGGATACACGAAGTTTAGCATCCAAGTTTGACAAAGGTTCGTCCATCAAGAACACTTTTGCATCACGGACAATGGCACGACCCATGGCCACACGTTGACGTTGACCACCAGAAAGGTCAGCTGGTTTACGATCCAAGAATTCTTTCAAGCCAAGGATTTCAGCTGCTTCTTGTACACGTTTGTCGATATCTTCCTTGCTGTATTTACGCAATTTCAAACCAAAGGCCATGTTATCGTACACAGTCATGTGTGGGTAAAGAGCGTAGTTTTGGAATACCATGGCGATATCACGGTCTTTAGGTGCCACGTTGTTTACAACAGTGCCATCGATTGAACATTCACCTTCTGTGATGTCTTCAAGACCAGCGATCATACGAAGAGTCGTTGATTTACCACATCCTGAAGGACCTACGAAAACGATAAATTCTTTGTCTTTGATGTCCAAGTTGAAGTCTTCAACTGAGTAATGTTCGCTATTTGGATATTTTTTATAAATGTGACTAAGATTCAATTCTACCATGATGGTACTCCTTTGATTTTTATAGTTCTATTGTAAATGAAAACGTTTTACAAATCTATGGCAAGTCTCACAAAAAAGAAAAAGAGTTTTGTGCAAGTTGCACAAAACTCTGGATTGATTCCGTTTAAATCACATCTTGTAAAACTAAATGATAGCACAGGGCTAGATCTGTCAGATTTTTCAACTGAAGACCCGTCAACTCCTCCCACTTGTCAATCTTATATTGGAGCGAATTGCGGTGGAGATAGAGTTGCTGGGCGGCCTTGGTGACGACTGCCCCATTGTCCCAAAGAGCAACAATGATGTCTTGCAATTGATCTTGACTTTCAATCAACTGATGCAAGCTTGCCTTGATTGGAGTGAGATCTAAATCTGCCTGCTCGATTCCCCATAGATAGAGTTGAGAAAAGCGATAGACACCTTGATGGCCTTCTCGAATCCAGGCTCGAAAGACCGCCCGTTCTGCTCGGATGACCGGAGACACTTTCCCGTCTTTAGACTCGGTCCATACTTGCCCGACCAAGATAGATAAACGAATATTGAAGTCATACTCCATGGCAGAGACGGTATCTTTTAAGATATCGGCCACAGGTAAAGACTGGTCTTGGTCCAGAATGAGCACATAATCTTGTCCGCTCAGTTGCAAGGTTGCTCGGAAGTTGGGCAAAAGTGTCTGCATCATCTCTAGCCAAGAAGCCGTCCCTTCCGCTGTCGAATGCGAAATGTGGCAATAGACAAGCTGCATTTTTTTGATGACTTGAGGGGCTTCTCCCTTTCCATCGATCAGGTACTGGTACCAAGGATTAGGGGCAACCTCTTCTTCACCGCCCAACCAGGAAATCAATTGTTTTTCTCGTTCGGTTAGCTCTTCTTCCTTCAGCAGCAACCATTGATGAGCCTGAAGGGGAATGGCTACATAACCAGCTGGTGGATTGGCTTGATCCGTCACCTCTGCATGAGGAAACCACTCTCTGATATTTTTCACTGCTTTCTTCCTTCTTCTACTTGCTGGATGCACCAGTCAATCAGCTCTTCTAGCCGAGAGAGCTCCCCCGTCATATGGAGATAGCCCATGACAGCCTCAAAGCCCGTCGACATCCGATAGGTCACGACATCCGCATTTTTGGCCTTGGTATGGCTATTGGTATTGCGACCGCGCTTGTAGATCTCCAACTCTTTTTCTGTCAGAATTTCTTGCTCCAGCATGCTTTCAATCAAGCTGGCCTGAGCTCTAGCAGAGACATAGCGGGTGGCAGCCTGGTGAAGCTTATTGGGCTTGGTCATCCCTTGAAAAATCAGGTGTCTGCGAATATACATGGAATAGACCGCATCTCCCTCAAAGGCAAGGGCAATCCCATTGATTAGATTGACATCAATCACGTGTCCACCTTACACCTTCTTTTGTATCCAAGAGCTTGATTCCTTGTGCAGCCAATTCATCGCGAATGGCATCTGCTCGCGCAAAATCTTTCTTAGCCCGCGCTTCCTGACGTTCAGCGATCAAGGCTTCAATATCTGCATCCAAGTCTTCTTCGACAAAGACCACTCCAAAGACTTCTAACATCTTGGTCAAGGCATCTTTGACGTCTTGATTGTAGTGACCTGAATTGATCCATTTAGCCAATTCAAAGACGACGGTGATGCCGTTTGCCGCATTGATATCTTCATCCATAGCCGCGATAAACTTGTCCACAAAGCCTTGTAAGTCTGCTGGATCCACTTCTCCTGTGAACGGTTGCTCATAGGTGTTTTTCAAATACTTGAGGTTGGTCTCCGCATCGCGAACCGCTTTTTCTGTGAAGTTAATGGGCTTGCGGTAGTGCTGGGTTGCAAAGAAGAAACGAAGCACTTGGCCGTCGATAGTCTTCAATGCATCATGCACAGTGATAAAGTTGCCTAAGGACTTGGACATCTTGACATTATCAATATTGACAAAGCCATTGTGCATCCAGTAATTGGCAAAAGTTTTTCCGGTCTTAGCTTCTGATTGAGCGATTTCGTTGGTATGGTGCGGAAACTCAAGGTCAGCACCACCACCGTGGATATCAATAGTATCCCCTAAAATTCCCGTCGACATGACCGAACACTCGATGTGCCAACCAGGACGACCAGGTCCCCAAGGGCTGTCCCAGGAAATCTCTCCTGGTTTGGCAGCTTTCCAAAGGGCAAAGTCAACTGGATTTTCCTTGCGGGCTGTTTCCTCATCTGTCCGACCAGAAGCGCCTAGCTCCAAGTCTTCTAGAGTTTTGTTGGCTAATTTTGCATAGTTGTGGGATTTTTCCACACGGAAATAGACATCTCCCTGGCTCTCATAGGCATAGCCTTTTTCGATCAAGTCAGCGACAAAACGAATGATGTCATCCATAAACTCGACCACACGAGGATGGCGAGTTGCAGGCTTCACGCCAAGAGCCGTCACATCCTCACGGAAGGCCGCAATATATTTGTCTGCCACTTCCTGAGGTGTGATGCCTTCTTCTTTGGCACGGTTGATGATCTTATCATCCACATCTGTAAAGTTGGAAATGTAGGCAACTTCGTAGCCACGATACTCAAAGTAGCGACGAATCGTGTCAAAGGCTACCGTTGAACGGGCATTCCCTACGTGGATATAGTTGTAAACCGTTGGTCCACAAACATACATGCGGACCTTTCCTTCCTCGATGGGGATAAATTCTCGCAGATCACGAGACATGGTATCATAAATTTTTAACACGCTTCATTTCCTTTCTGTTTCTACTCTTTTGGCTTCAAGTAAACCACCTGAGTCTGTTTGATAAAGCCAATCTTTTCATACAAGCGTTTAGCACCTACATTGTCATCTTCCACTGCAATCTGAAATTCCTTATCATTTTGCTCAATGACTTGGTTGACGACTGATTTTGCTAGATAGCTTCCGTAACCTTGCCCACGATAGACTTCAGCAATCGCAAGTCCATAAAGGTAATTGCATTTTCCAGATACATCGACCGTACAAACGCCAATCACTTGACCTTCTTTGAGTAATATGTAAAGCAGACTATCAGGATCCTTCAAGGCCTCTGAAATGTATCTGTGGCTCACTTCCGGTGCTTCCACTTCATCTGAGAAGGTTTGGTGGTGGAGCTGGGCAATGGCTTCAAGATAAGAAGGTTCCGCCAAGAGCACACCGACATCCGAACGGGAATCTAATGCATAAGCGGTTCGATCACGTCCTAACCAGGTTTCTGTTTCGCCATCCTCAACCAGTCCCCAATTGCTGGCAAAATCAGGATGATTCTCTAGAAAAATACGCTCTGTCTGAAAAGTCACAGACTCAATTGGATAAGATGCCGTTTCTTTCTCAAAACTTCCATACAAAGCACGCGCAATTCCCTGACGACGATAATTAGGATGGACCAGGATCGCCACATCCACATCTGGGTCATCTGCATAAACCGTTAATATGCCAATAAGTTCACCTTTTTCATAATAAAGGAAAAAGGCGGGCATATAGGGATCAAAATTGAGCATATTGGAGAGATAAGGATCCCGAAAAGTTCCGTCATCGTTCTGACAGATGGCAATAAGGGACTTTGCTTCCAGTAGTTGGTGGTCATTCAATGTATTGGTTGCTTGAATCACGTAGCGATCTCCTTACAAGCTAGAAGACCGATGACTGGCTTCCTTAGCATGCTCCATCTTATTCACGTAGTATTCGCGTTTTTCTTCTTCTTGGTGAATGATTGGCTCATCCTTCTTACCGTGCACACGAACAATTTTAGCAGGGACTCCGACAACGGTCACATCACTCGGTACATCGGAGACCACGACCGCTCCCGCTCCTACTTTGGCTTTGGCCCCAATCTCAATCGGACCGATGACCTGAGCATGAGCGGAGACCAAGGCTCCTTCACGAACCGTCGGATGGCGTTTACCGACATCCTTCCCTGTTCCCCCAAGGGTCACCCCGTGGTAGAGCATAACGCCTTTTTCAACAATGGCCGTTTCCCCGATAACGAGGCCCGCTCCATGGTCGATAAAGACACCAGAAGCAATGGTCGCACCTGGATGGATTTCAATCTGGGTCCAAAAACGCCAAAACTGACTATGCATCCGCGCCAAGAGCTTAAAGCCATGGTTCCACAAAAAGTGGGAAACACGGTGAGCTGCCAGTGCTTTGACGCCCGGATAGGTCAAAAGGACCTCCAGCGAGGTACGCGCTGCTGGGTCATTTTCTTTTACAATATCGATGGTTTCACGCCACCATCCCATACCGTGCTCCTCCTTTTTAAATGATTATTCTGAATCTTTTTGTGTAATAGTAAAGTCTTTTTTAGGTTTGTGGTCTTTGTTGTGGTGACGAGGACGATCGCCATGGCGATGAGTTTTTTCACCCTTTTCCTCGCTGTTTTCTGCTTTTGGCGGACGAGGGAGAAGAGCTTTCATAGAAGCATCGACACGACCTTTTTCATCGATCTTGATAATCTTCACATCGACTTCATCACCGATGGCTACCAAGTCTTCGACACGGTTGGTACGAGTCCAAGCCATTTCAGAGATGTGTACGAGGGCATCTGTCTTGTCAAAGAGGTTGACAAAGGCACCAAATTTCTCGATCCGAACCACTTTGGCATGGTAGACTTCGTCCACCTTCGCTTCACGCACCAAACCAGCAATGATTTCTTTGGCACGGTTAATGGCATCTTGGTCGCTCGAGTAGATTGATACGTTCCCTTCTTCGTCGATATCAATCTTAACCCCTGTTTCAGCGATGATCTTATCGATGGTTTCTCCACCCTTACCGATGACAATCTTAATCTTGTCCACATCAATCTTGATGGTATCAATTTTCGGAGCAGTTGGCGCCAATTCTGGACGCACTTCTGGAATGGTTGCTTCGATCACATCAAGGATTTCAAAACGCGCTTTCTTGGCTTGAGCAAGAGCTTCCGTCAAGATTTCTGCAGTAATCCCTTGGATCTTGATATCCATCTGAAGGGCTGTAATCCCATCACGCGTACCTGCAACCTTAAAGTCCATATCTCCAAAGTGGTCTTCCAAACCTTGGATATCTGTCAATACGGTATAGTTGTTTCCATCAGAAATGAGACCCATTGCAATACCTGCTACTGGTGCCTTGATTGGCACACCACCCGCCATAAGGGCAAGTGTTCCCGCACAGATAGAGGCTTGAGATGAAGAACCGTTTGATTCCAAAACTTCTGCTACCAAACGAATCGCGTATGGGAATTCTTCCAAGCTTGGCAAGACTTGAGCAAGCGCACGCTCACCAAGAGCACCGTGACCAATTTCACGACGACCAGGCGCACCGTAACGACCTGTTTCCCCTACAGAGTATTGAGGGAAGTTATAGTGGTGCATAAAGCGTTTCTTGTACTCTGGATCCAAACCATCGATGATTTGCGTTTCACCCATTGGTGCCAAGGTCAAAACAGAAAGGGCTTGCGTTTGTCCACGAGTAAAGAGACCTGAACCGTGAACGCGAGGAAGGAAGTCAACAACCGCATCCAAAGGACGGATTTCATCGACCTTACGACCATCCGGACGAACCTTGTCTTCTGTGATCAAACGACGCACTTCTGCATGTTCCATTTGTTCCAAGATTTCAGCTACATCACGCATGATACGGTCAAATTCTTCGTGGTCTGCATATTTTTCTTCGTAAACGGCTGTCACTTGGTCTTTCACCGCTTGAGTCGCAGCTTCACGAGCTAATTTTTCTTCTACTTGGACTGCTTTTTGGAGGTCACTGTTGTAGGTTGCAATGATTTCAGCTTGCAATTCAGCGTCCACATGAAGCAATTCTACTTCTGCTTTTTCTTTCCCAACTGCTGCTACGATTTCTTCTTGGAAGGCAATCAATTCTTTAACAGCTTCGTGCCCTTTCAGAAGAGCTTCCAACATGATTTCTTCTGATAATTCTTTAGCGCCAGACTCTACCATGTTGATGGCGTGCTTCGTACCTGCTACTGTCAATTCAAGAAGCGAGCGCTCAGCTTGTTCTTGCGTTGGGTTGATGACGATCTCCCCATCCACATAACCTACTTGTACCCCAGCGATTGGTCCGTCAAATGGAATATCTGAGATAGAAAGCGCCAATGATGAACCAAACATGGCTGCCATTGGTGCAGATGCATTTTCATCGTAAGAAAGAACCGTGTTGATGACTTGCACTTCATTACGGAAACCTTCCGCAAACATGGGACGGATTGGACGGTCGATCAAACGCGCTGTCAAAGTCGCATCAGTAGAAGGACGTCCTTCCCGTTTCATAAAGCCGCCAGGAAATTTCCCAGCCGCATACATTTTTTCTTCGTAGTTGACTTGAAGTGGGAAGAAATCCCCAGTTGCCATCTTCTTAGACATAACGGCAGCCGTCAAGACAGTTGACTCACCGTAACGTACGACAACAGCGCCATTTGCTTGCTTGGCAACCTGACCAGTCTCTACGATCAACTCACGACCCGCAAAAGTCGTTTGAAACACTTGTTTTGTCATTTTAATCCCCTTTGGATTGATAAAATTATACGACTTGCCTACAAAGATCAAGATATTTTGGACGGTTCGGCTTGCCGAACATTTCTGTAGAAAAATAGGAAGGTGACGCCGCACTCGATGAGTGCTAGGAAACTTATCTTTTTTCCTAAGAAATGAGGCCAAAATTCAGTTCATCAGGATACAAAGGGCGTGAAGAATCCCGTATGAAAATAGGAGATTAACGCAGTGTGCCACGCACACTAGGAAATCTATCTTTTTCACTAGGGATTTAGCCCGTGTTCAACTATCAAGATACTTAGGCCGCAAAAAGCAAAGTAAAAATAGGAAACTGACGAAGTCTTCGATGAAGACAAGACAGTTTATCTTTTTTACACGGCTTTTCGGCCGGGTTCAATTACTCAAGATACTAAGCCACTATAGAACTCAACGAGATAGGAATTTCAACAGCCTATCTGTATGTTATATCCTCATCTTTGTATCCAAGCACGTATACCTTTTATTTTAACATATTCAAGCCCAAAAGAAAAAGGCTTTGATGGCCTTTTTCTTTGATTCTTCAGCAAGTTCTATATAAAAATTTTAGAGCTAGATATAGCTTCTGATTATTTTTACGATTTCACGAATTCTGTGCTGTCGACATAAAAGCGTGTTTTGTGGGTTCCACCCTTGTAGTTCTTGTTGTTGCGTTTCAAGACAAAACGTCTGTAGGGTTCAGAAGTCCCTTGGATCGATGTGGTCACTTCAACTGAATCTTCATTGATCACCCATTCATCCGGTGAAGGAATTTCCATCGGTGGCATCGCTCCGCCACGACCACCAGCTACAATTTCGTAAAAGGCCTTGTCTTTTGTCGAATAGATCCAGCCATCTTTCTTTTCATTTGTTAGTTGGATCAACTGGTCTTGTGACAGACTACGGATAGAGTCCGATGTCTCTTCAGCATTCAATTTATCAATGATATCTTGTAAATTATAGGTTTCTGGCGTGTAGGTATTGTAGTAATCAATGAACATGTCTTGCGGGTAACCATCAACCGCACCGTGATCATTGTTCAACTCCAGCAAACGAGTCGGTTGCACCTGAAGTGAGTAGGTCAAAGACGCACTGTTTTCAATAATCGAATAGATGTCCGCTTGGTCTGCTTTTGATAAGGTCCCAATGGCTTCTTTATCATGTTCATCTGACTTAGCTTCTTCTGTTTGCTCTTTTTCTTGGGCTTTGTCAGATGATTTTTTGACCGATGAAGCCCCTACCGGACTGTGCTTACGCTCATAGCGTTTTGGGGCGCAGGCTGCTAGGGAAAGCAAGAGGGCTGCAGCTAGTAAATATGTTCCAATTTTTTTCATGTTTGTCTCCTTATTTTTCAGTTCACACGGTAGTACAAATCGTTCCCATTCGTAGCATCACTCTTACTCCAGTAAATGGATTCACTGCCACCTTCTCTTGAAGGAATGAAAAGAATAGGCGTGTCATTCGTTGCCCCAGGCATCCGACTAACTCCGTGTAAATTGCCTTCCTTGAAGTAAAAACCAGAAAATTGAACACCATTGACAGCACTACCATTGACCTTCACAATTCCTTGCGCATCAAACTCAATGCTCGTACCGTACTTATTTTTCCAAACTCCCGCTACACTTGAGAAATTTCCAGCTTTAATTTCTTCTAGATTCATTCCAGTCTTTGTAGCGGCACGCGCTGAAGCTGATTCAGTATTGCCACTCACGCGCGTTGTATAGTCAAGGGCGATCCAGCCTTGCCCAGATTCCAATTTGCCCCAAGTATGGCCATCCGCGTCTACTGTTTCCGTAATGGTGTGAGTTCCTTTTGCGATCATTCCTGCAGATGGGGCGGAGGTAGACGGTTCTTTTCGAATACGAAGATCGGCCACGCTAACTTGTACTTGGAAGCTTTCTGATTTTTTCTCTTCTGCTTTCGCTGTTGATTTGGAATTCCCTGAACCATCAAATTTTTTCCAGTCAAGCTTACTAAGGTCCAACTTCTTGGCTGAAATCCCAAGAGCCTGTTCTGCCGTTTCCTTCCCACCAATTTGAATGGTTGCTTTCTTTTCTTCCTTTGCTTCCCCTTTTCCTAGCGAATAAAGGGTCAATTCCATTTCTGGATTCACAGATTGCCAAGTAGCATAGACGATTTGTCCATTGTCAAAAAGATCTAAGCTAGAGCGATAGCCACCTGCAGAAGCCACATAGGCTACATGGAGCAAGGTTGGCTGCTTATCTTTCAAATAATACACAGCAGCAATCGTTTTGCCATCCCCAATCAGCAGTTCATCATTACCATCACGATTAAGATCCTCAAAAGCATAGTGCCACTCATTGGTGCTTCCAAGAGTTTGAATGTTAAAGACATACGCATATTCCTCTGAAGTCGCATCGATCTTCTTCAGTTCATTTTGTAAAGCCGTTTGGTCTTTGGCATTAATTGCGGTTGCATAAGCCTTGTAGCGATCTAATACTTCTTGATAGTTCTTTTGTCCTGTATCCTTCTTTTCTTTTTTGACCGATGAAGAGCTTGCCGTATTCGGCTTACTTTGACGCTCGTAGCGTTTGGGAGCACAAGCCACTAGAGACAGAACGGACGCACCCGCCAGTATTGAAATCATAACCTTTTTCATAAAAACCTCCTCATATCTATCCTAGTATATCAAAAATGGTCGATTTTTCCAGCTCTTTTCAAGATTTTCACACAAGCATTTTCCCCTCTTCCTCTATGTTTCTGCCCTTTTTTCTGATATACTTAGTATAGTTATTTGATCAAAAGGAGAACACTATGGAATTAAAAAAACGTTCTGAATTTCCTGAGAACGAACTCTGGGACCTCACAGCCCTCTACCAAGACCAGGAAGACTTCTTGCGTGCCATTGAAAAAACACGTGAAGAAATCAATGAATTTGTCCGTAACTACAAAGGCAACCTCCACACCTTTGAAGACTTTGAAGCTGCCTTTGCAGTCTTTGAACAAATTCAGATCCAACTCAGCCACATTGGCAACTACAGCTTTATGCCCCAAACGACGGACTTTAGCGATGAAGCTTTTGCGGAAATTGCCCAAGCAGGGATGGATTTCGAAACTTGGGCCAGCGTTGAACTTTCCTTCTTTGATGATGCTTTGGTAGAAGCGGATGAAGAAGTCCTTGAACGTCTCGGACAACTCCCTCACCTCACTTTTGCCATTCGTCAGGCTAAAATCAAAAAAGCTCACTACTTGGGAGCTGATGTGGAAAAAACTCTGACCAACCTTGGTGAAGTCTTCTACGGACCGCAAGACATCTATACCAAGATGCGGGCAGGTGACTTTGAAATGGCTGATTTTGAAGTAGATGGAGAAGTTTACAAGAATAGCTTTGTCACCTATGAAAACTTCTACCAAAACCATGAGAATGCGGAAGTCCGTGAAAAAGCCTTTCGTTCCTTCTCAGAAGGTCTCCGCAAGCACCAAAACACGGCTGCTGCTACCTATCTAGCCCAAGTCAAATCTGAAAAACTAATCGCAGATATGCGAGGCTACGATTCCGTATTTGACTATCTCTTAGCTGAGCAGGAAGTGGATCGTGCCATGTTTGATCGTCAGATTGACCTGATCATGAAGGACTTCGCTCCAGTAGCTCAAAAATTCCTCAAACACGTGGCCAAGGTCAACGGCCTTGAGAAAATGACCTTTGCTGATTGGAAGTTGGACTTGGACAGTGCGCTCAACCCAGATGTTACCATTGATGATGCTTATGATTTGGTCATGAAATCTGTGGAACCTCTTGGCGAAGAATATTCCCGCGAAATTGCCCGCTACCAAACCGAACGTTGGGTCGACTTTGCTGCCAATGAAGGCAAGGATTCCGGTGGTTATGCAGCCGATCCATACCGTGTCCATCCTTATGTCCTGATGAGTTGGACAGGACGGATGAGCGATGTTTATACCCTGATCCATGAGATCGGACATTCTGGTCAATTCATCTTCTCAGACAACAACCAAAGCTACTTCAACGCCCACATGTCGACCTACTATGTGGAAGCTCCTTCTACTTTTAACGAGCTCCTCCTCAGCGACTACTTGGAACACCAGTTTGACGATCCTCGTCAAAAACGCTTTGCCCTAGCTCACCGTTTGACAGACACCTACTTCCACAACTTCATCACCCACTTGCTGGAAGCAGCCTTCCAACGCAAGGTCTACACCCTGATTGAAGAAGGTGGAACCTTCGGCGCTAGCAAGCTCAATAGCATCATGAAGGAAGTCTTGACCGAATTCTGGGGAGACGCTGTTGAAACAGATGACGATGCGGCTTTGACCTGGATGCGCCAAAGCCACTACTACATGGGACTTTACAGCTACACCTACTCAGCTGGATTAGTAATCTCAACAGCGGGTTACTTGCATTTGAAAAACTCTGAAAACGGAGCTAAAGATTGGCTGGACCTCCTCAAATCAGGCGGTAGCAAGACACCACTTGAGTCAGCCATGATTATCGGAGCAGATATCTCAACTGACAAACCACTTCGTGATACCATCCAATTCCTTTCAGACACTGTCGATCAAATTATTGCTTACAGTGCAGAATTGGGAGAATAAGATTCAAAAAAAGCTAAAGAAGGTTCATTCCTCTTTAGCTTTTTTGCTTTTTAACTCAACTCTGCCACAATGGCCTTAATTTGTGCTGCGGTATGCACTCCTGCTACTTGTTTAACAACCTGCCCATCTTTTTTAAAGAGCAAGGTTGGAATGGACATAATGCCGAAAGCACGCGCTGTTTCTGGATTTTCATCCACATCCATTTTTAGGATTTTTAACTCATCTTCCGAAAGTTCTTCCGATAATTTTTCTAAAATAGGAGCTTGCATGCGACATGGACCACACCAGGTTGCCCAAAAGTCTACCAAGACCAAGCCTTCTTTTGTTTCTGCTTCAAATGTTGCGTCTGTAATTGCTTTTGCCATTTTCTTTCTCCTTTAGTTTTGGTACTGCGTCAAATCTTGCTTCATCAAATAGAAGAAGACATCTCCGTAAGTCCCTTGGTAATCCAATTCATGCCCATTATAGGTCAGTTTCACAACAGGATAAAAATCTGCTACCCCAATCAAGCAAGCTTGTTGGGAGCGTTCAAACTCATCGTAGGAATCAAAATGCATGACTCTTTCTTGTTTTGCACCATCTAGATATGTAATATCAATCATATCGATAACCTCTATTTCTTAAGATGTGTCTATTGTAACTCTGTCAATTACATCTGTCAAATAAAACGACTTACTCAGAATCATGAATCTTGTCCGAAAAAAGATAACAAAAAAGCCCTCTGAATCCAGAGAGCTGTTTTGAGCTCGGGCTAAAATCTTGGTGAAAACAAAAAATCTCCCCGAAGGGAGATAGATCTGGTCTATTTTACCTTACGATGCTAGGAACCGTAGCCGAAGATTATACTCGAGTATATCGAGGCAAGGTGACAACGCAGCGTAAGTGGAAAATAGAGCAGATTAACGACGAAGTCCAAGAGAGTTGATCAACTCACGGTAACGGTTAACGTCGTTTGTACGAAGGTAAGCCAACAAGTTACGACGGCGACCGATTTTCTTCATCAAACCACGGTAAGTAGCGTGGTCTTTTTTGTGTTGTTTGATGTGTTCGTTCAAGTGGTTGATTTCCCAAGTAAGGACAGCAACTTGTACTTCTACTGAACCAGTGTCACCTTCGTGACGTGCGTATTGTGCAATGATTTCATTTTTTTTCTCTTTTGAGATTGCCATGATAAGCTCCTTTTCTTTATGCTCTATCCGAGTGGCAGGTTTGGCATATCCTGCTACCAAGAAAGAGTTAGTTGTCTATTCGACCTTCTTATTCTACCAAGATTTCATCTTTCTGTCAAACACTTATGTTTCCTTCGAGAGGAGCTTTTCTCTTTTCTAAAAAGAACCTTGGGAATTTGGACAATTTGATGGATCATTCTTCAAGCAACTTATTCAAAAGAGAGTGGGACAGAAATCGGTAATTCGTTAGAATTTGATTTCGTCGTCCCACCTCCGCACAGTTGAGTAGGGCTGTAAAAGCTGATGGAATCAGCGTAGTAGAGCCCACACAACCACTGCGTCTTGCTCGACAATCCAAAAATAATTGAGAGGCTAGGACTTTTGTCCCAGCCCCTTTATCGGTATGAAGCTTATTTCTCTTTCCGTTTACCACGCAAGAGCAAAGCCAAAGCAAAAATTGCTAAGAGTGCACCGAGTATGGTCAATCCGTAAGCAACAACTTCACCAGTTGATGGAAGAAATTTTTTCTTTCCTTCTTTTGGTGTAGTTGGAGTTTCTGGTTTTTCCGGTGTGCTTGGCGGCGTTGTTGGTGGTGTCGTCGGTGGAGTTGTTGGTGGGGTTGTAGGCGGAGTCGTTGGCGGTGTACTTGGTGGTGTGGTAGGAGGTGTTGTTGGTGGTGTATGACGATTGGTTACCGTGAAACCATCAATGTTGCTTGTATAACCTGCTACTGGATCCTCTGTAATCGTGTAGGCAATCTTCTTACCTTCCTTGTATACAGGTAGATCCGTGAAGCTTGCCTGCCAATTATCAGTAGCTGTGATTTCTTTTACAGCTACTTCTTGACCATCCGCAAGGAGACGAACTGTGATTTTTTCAGGACGAAGACCATCTTTATTGTCTGCATCATCCCAGATCTTCTTGACCGCTACTTCCGTTACTTCTGGTGTGCGGCTATTGGTGATCACTACATTTCCCTTGTTACTGTCATCGACCGTACTAGTATAGCCTTTGACTGTTCCAACTTCTTTCACTTGGTACTGAATCTCTTTGCCTTTCGCTTTTAGAGGCAAATTGCTAAAGGTATGAGTCCAGTTATTTTTAGCAGAAAGTTCTACTTCTTTTCCTTGAGCTTTGCCATCTGCATAGAGCTGTACCTTAATGGTGCTTGGACGTTTGCCATCTTGGTCATTGTTGTCTTCCCAACGTTTTGTAACAGTAACGCTGGTTTTACCTGGCTTGTAGCTATTGGTAATGGTTGTTCCATCAATCGCAGCAGAGTAATTGGCTACTGTGTCTTCTGTGACTGTGTAGACAATTTGTTTGCCGTGATTGTATTTTGGAAGATTGGTAAAGACTGTCTTCCAATCAGTCGCTGCACTTAGCTCTTGGCTAGCTACTTCTGTACCATCTGCAAGGAGACGAACAGTGACCTTGTCAGGACGAACGCCATCTTGGTTATCATTGTCTTTCCAAACTTTCGTTACTGGAATCTCAACAACTTCTGGTGTACGAGTGTTGGTAATATTGGTTCCTTCGATAGTTGTTTCATAGCCTTCAACAGGTTCTTCTGAAACAGTGTAGGCAATGACATTGCCAGCATCATCGACCACATCGAGATTATCAAACTGATAAGCCCAAGTTCCTGCAGCATCTGGTTTCACTTCTTTGGAAGCGACTTTGACCCCATTTGCTAGGAGATTGACGGTGATTTTTGATGGACGCTTGCCATCTTGGTTATCATTATCATTCCATGTCTTTTGACCAGCAACGCTTGTTTTTTCTTTTTGGTTTACGACATCACGAGAAATCGCGAGGTCATTTCCAAAATCATCCTTGCTGATCTTGATAGGTTCTTCAGAGAGCACATAGCCTGTCGGAGCTTGAATTTCTTTAACCGTATAAGCTTGTTTGATCAAGCCCGTAATGGTGCCAACACCATTCTCATCTGTCGTAATGGTTCCAACTTGCTCACCTGTATCATCTGCTGTCACAGCAAAGACAGCACCTGCAAGAGCTTGACCATTTTCACCTTTTTTATGAATAGTGAAGGAGTATTTCTCACCATTAAATTTTCCATCAAGGAACTGATACAGAATGTCTGCAACCTTATTTTGCTCCTTGATTTCTGTAGCTGTCATCTTCGCATTGTTTTTGTAGGAAGTATTGATGGCTGGGACCTTGTCCAAATAAACATCATAGCGAATTGTCATTCCTTGTTCTGGAGCTAGATCTCCGATGTGAACCGTTAGAGATTGACCATCGGCACTGACAACAGGGGAATAATTCTTGGTGACATTGGTGGTATCTCGTAAATGATAGGCACCATCTTCGTTATCGATCTGCCAAGTTCCAGTATGGATATTGACAGAATCTGCTTTGATTTTTCCATCTGTAAAGGCCAATTGGTCTTTAATATCAATATTATGAAGAGCTGTGTGACCTTGATTAATGTTCAAGGTATAGGTCAATTTTAATTTATTATCTGAGTTGGTCCAGCCCCATTTGCTAAAGACTTCTGGAGTAGGAGGATTTTCACCCGGATTGACCCCTTTGTAATCGATATTCCCACCTGAAATCACTTTCTTATCGATCGTGAGAGTAAAATCAAGTGTCTTTTGCCCTTTGACGACTTGGTGGTCTACACGCGCAAAGAAACGCAGTTTCCCTGTCACATTGGCCATTCTTTCAGGATAATCCGTATAGGTTACAGTAATGACTTTTCTTTGATCATCTACCGTTGCTGTCGCGACCTTTTGACCACTTGGATCCAGCAGGTCAATGGTATCCGTTTCAAAGACCTTAAAGTCATCTCCAAGTTGGATAACGGTCTGATCTCCCTTTTTTACACGTCCATTTGGCAACACAAAGTTTGCTTCAACTTGAAAACTTTCCCAAACACCGAGTGGATCTGTAATGGCCCCACCAGTTGATTTCGAGATGTTTACAGATGTCACAACATCATTGATCGTATCTGCATGGACTTTAGCCGGACTATTGGGTTTGGCAAATCCTAAAGCCGCTACCAAAAATAGGACAACTGCTATCACAACAGAATAAAGCCTCTTTTTCATAAACGATTTTTCTCCTTTTTCTACGTTTACTAGATAAGGTATGTGAGTCGAAAAATTATCACTACATATTGTGATTTTATGCACAACCCATCTTTTTTCATTATAATCGATTTACTTTGAGAAGACAAGCTATTATATATGCTTTTTTGTATTTTAAGTACATTTTTTTGATACAAAGAAAAATAGAGAGTGGGACAGAAATCGGTAATTCGTTAGAATTCGATTTCGTCGTCCCACCTCCGCACAGTTGAGTAGGGCTATAAAAGCTGATGAAATCAGCGTAGTAGAGGCCACTCAACCACTGCGTCTTGCTCGACAATCCAAAGACAATTGAGAGGCTAGAACTTTTGTCCCAGCCTCTTGGTTTTTTGCTTATAAGGGAACTCCGAAGACCTCTAGGGACTTGAGTTCAGAAGGTTGGAGTCTCCGCCATTCTCCCAATTGAAGAGTTGGATCTAGCGTTAGAGGACCCATCGAGATCCGCTCTAAATCCACCACTTCCTTGCCACAGGCAGCGACCATGCGCTTGACCTGGTGGAATTTTCCTTCTGCGATTTCAATTTCGACATAGGAACTGGCGCTTGTCTCATCCACCTCTAAGATCTGCAACCTCGCAGGCAAAGTCGTGAAGTCTTTGAGGGCAATGCCTGCTTCAAAACGGGCCACATCTGCCTCATCCATGATCCCAGCCACCTGGGCACGGTAGACCTTCGACACATGCTTCTTCGGTGAAAGCATGGCATGGGCGAGCTTACCATTATTGGTCAAAAGGAGCAAGCCATGGGTATCGATATCTAGGCGCCCGACAGGAAAGACTTCCTTTTGACGGGCTGTCTCATCCAATAGATCCAAGACAGTTTGGTGATGGTCATCCTCAGTCGCTGAGATGACTCCAGCTGGTTTATGAAGCAGATAATACACAAAGGTTTCATGGACCAGATTTTCCCCCATAAAGGTCACCTGATCCTTGGCTGGATCAATCTGAAGTTTCCCTGCTGTCTCTTTTTTTCCATTCACTGCAATTTTCTTTTGCTTGAGGAGTTGCTTGACCTCGGTCCTACTCCCCACACCACAATCTACTAAAAATTTATCTAGCCGCATGATGTCTTCCCGCTCTTTCGCACAATCCAAAGGCCAAAAAAGGAAATCAGGATCATGAGGATACCAGAAAATCCAAAAATGAAGGCTGGAGCAGATGAGATAGTCCCTAATAGACTAAGGACAAAGGTCGTTGCGATCGAACCTGTACTACATCCCAAAACCGCCATGGACGTTGCCTGGCTCAAGACCCCTGCGGGCATCTTATCAGATAAGACATTGTAAACTGTTGTAAGAGCTACACTATAGGCAAAGCCTGCAAGGATGGTCACAATGGCAAGCATCCAGAGATTGGTAGAAAGCCCGATCAACAGTTGGGTCAAGCCATAGGCCACTCCCGAAACGAGCAACAAGCGATCGCGGAAGAGCTGGGTCAAGGGTGAGAAGGCTAATCCTGCAAGGATCCCGACAAATTGCATAGCTGCTAACATAATCCCTGCAGTTTGGGCAGTGCCATGCCCAACTTGCTCCACCACACTTGGAATCCGAACAGTAATCATGACATTAGATAAGACGATCGACGCCGCAACAACAGCTAAGCCTAGTGCCGTCCGCCATTGACCAGCTGTCATCTGATCATTCCGATGTTTCTCCTCTACACCAACTGTTTTCGAACTATATGGCACAAATAAGAGATACAAAAGTAAGATTGGAATACTGATACCGTAGACGAGAAAGGCAGCCTGCCAGCCAAAGCGAATCAAGAGACTCACTCCAAAGGTCAAAACAGCTGTCCCAACAACCTCTGCAGAACCCCGAATGCCAAGTGTTTGGACACGTTCTTTTCCTTTATAGCGCTCACTGATAATGGCTATGGCAGAAACATTGAGCAAGCCAACCGCCATCCCAAAAATAATCCGAGACAAAAAGACAACCGGATAAGCTGGACTGATTAAGGGAATAAAGCCACATAGAGCGTAAGCGACTAGGCCTATCACAATCATCTGACGCTCTGAAAATAGGCGCCCAATCCATTTATTGAAGATGAGTGAAACCATGATCCCTGCAGAAGGAAGCGAGACCAAGAGCTCAATCATGCTGTGAGGAATTCCCTTGTAATAGGCAAACATGGCCGACTGCGCACTCGAAATCGAAAACGAGGTCGTCAATATAAATGAAAGCGCGAGAATACTCACTTTCTCCATGATTCT
Source organism: Streptococcus taoyuanensis (assembly GCF_029589235.1). Classification (NCBI taxonomy): domain Bacteria; kingdom Bacillati; phylum Bacillota; class Bacilli; order Lactobacillales; family Streptococcaceae; genus Streptococcus; species Streptococcus taoyuanensis. Next base: position 4,524 of record NZ_JARQVW010000013.1, on the reverse strand, counting down.
TTTCATTATTTTTTCCTTTAAACTATTCTTTTTTTCACACTCCTCCTATAATAACACGAGCTAGTGACAGGACGCAATAGATTGAATTAAAAAAACGAAATGATTTTTCAATCATTTCGTTCGTGCTAGTAATTGTGAGGCGAAGACTCCTGTTAGGAGCATCAAAGCACCAATCAAGATAAAGAGCAGATGATTGGAAGGAGCTAGTGGCGTCACCAACTGGATGAAGAAAGAGGAGACGGCTGATCCAAGATTGCAGCCAATCAAGACAAGCGAGGTCGCAAGGTTCAGGAGATTAGTCGGAATTTTTTCAGATAAGTGATAGAAGATACTGGTTACTCCCGTACTGTAGGTAAATCCTGCCAAGAGGGTTCCTAGAACCAGGCTCCACAGCTGTCCAGACAAGCCGATCAAGGCTAACGCTAGACCGAAACCAAAGCACATGATCATGAGCAAGTTCTTTTTGAAAACATGTGTCAAACTAGCAAATCCCACTCCCGCTACAATCCCTGTCAATTGCATCAGACTTAGGACTGTTCCAGCTGTTGTCGCCGTTCCCATACGAGCATCAACAATGATATCCGGCACGCGCAGGCTAATGATGGAATTGAAACAAATGATGATACCAGCAATCACGGCTAGCATCAGACTAAAACGCCATTGAGGGGAGCGAAGGCGTGCGGAACCTTTCTTTTTCTCCTTCAAGCTAGCCTGTTTTTTCCCCTTAGGATAGGGGACAAAAAGGATATAGAGGAGTAAAATCAAGTAACCACCTCCATATACGGCAAAGATCGCTGGCCAGCCTAGGGGTAAGAGTTGTCCAACAATAAAAGTCAAGATGGCAGAGCCCACCACTTCAGCAGACCCCCGATAGCCCAGCATCCGAGTCTTGTCATTGCCTGAGTAGCGCTCACTGATAATCGAAATAGCCTTGGCATTGATCATTCCTGTCCCCAAACCAAAGAGAATACGACTCAGAAAGATGAGAGGATAGTCCTGCACGACCAAAGGCACAAGGCCGCTAGTTGAAAAGAGCAAAAGCCCTGCGACAATCATCTGGCGCTCACTCATCCACCGCTCGATCAGGCTATTTAAAAAGAGCATGGCCACAACCGCAAAGGCCGGCAGGGAAACCAAGAGTTCCACCTGGCCTGCTGAATATCCAAATTGGCTAAAATAGGCCTTCATAGCCGGCAAACCGGCTGTAATTGAAAATGATGAGATCAGCATGAGCGACAAGCTCAAGAGACTGATTCTTTCCATTATTTTTTTCATTTTTTTATTTCCTACACTTTACTGGTAACATTTGACTTTACTAATTTATTTAGAAAAGATTCAAACTGGTATTTTCAATAGAATCCTAGTATAATCAATTTAGAAAGAGAAAAACAGGACATTTGTCCTATTTTAGGAGATTAAGATGAAAAAAATTTCCCCATCTACGAAACTCATGGAGATCATCACTGACTACCAATTGGATCAGATCTTTCCAGGTGACTGTCTTAGTCAGCTGGACCTTGTTCTCTATCAGGCTGGAGAGTATATCTGCCGCCAGGGTTCTGACCAAGATGTCATTCCTTATTTTCTCAAAGGCCGGCTCAAGATCGTCCACAGTCTTGAAAATGGTAGCGACACCATCCTTGAAATCCAAGAAAAACCTGGACTGTTAGGAGAGATTGAGCTCCTGCTCGATCGGGTCTGTATCACATCGGTCATTGCAGACCAAGACTCACTAGTCGTCCAGCTCTCTGCTCGGCATTTCAAGGACCGCCTACTGCTGGACCCGACCTTTTTGCGTTCTACGGCCAAGACCTTGGCTGAGAAATTGCACCAGATCAACTATTTGGCTCCTGCCAACTTTCATTATTCGGTCAAGGAACGCCTCGCTACTCATTTTATGGAACATTGCGATGAAAATGGGACCCTCAAGCCCAAGATGAATCAGCTGGCCCTGCATTTTGGGATCAGCTACCGCCACCTTAGCCGCGTCATCAAGCAGATGATCGAAGAGGGCTTAGTCCAAAGAGAAGGGAGAGTCTATACGATTTTAGATGCAAAAAGGATGAATGATTTGTCCATCAAACATGCGGAAACCGTCGACAGATAACTTTAATTTTAGGCTCTTTTGTGTTATCATGGAGGGTAGAAAGAAAGTGAGAGTAAAACGATGAAAGCAATTGAAAAAGTTACAAGAGCATCCCATTTGATTGATATGGATGACATTATCCGCGAAGGAAATCCCACACTTCGAGCGGTTGCGGAGGATGTGACCTTCCCTTTGTCTGACCAGGAAATTATCCTAGGTGAAAAAATGATGCAATTCTTGCACCATTCTCAAGACCCTGTCATGGCTGAAAAACTCGGCCTCCGTGGAGGAGTGGGACTCGCGGCCCCTCAGCTGGATATCTCAAAACGGATCATCGCTGTTTTGGTTCCCAATCCAGAAGATGCCGATGGCAACCCACCAAAAGAAGCCTATAGTCTTCAAGAAGTCATGTACAATCCAAAGGTTGTCGCCCATTCTGTTCAAGATGCGGCTCTTGGCGACGGGGAAGGCTGTCTCTCTGTAGACCGCAACGTCCCAGGCTATGTGGTTCGCCATGCCCGTGTGACTGTTGAGTATTTCACAAAAGATGGGGAAAAGAAACGCATCAAACTCAAGGGCTACAACTCCATCGTCGTTCAACATGAGATCGACCACACCAACGGCATCATGTTCTATGACCGCATCAACCCAAATAACCCATTTGAAATCAAAGAAGGCCTTTTGATTTTAGAATAGAGCAAATAACAAAAAAGTAAGGTAGTAGTGATGATTCACTACTACCTTACTTTTTTTACGAGACTGCGTCTACCGATTTCTGTCTCTCGGCGCAGTGGTTGATTGACGGTACTCGAACCTTTCGGTTCTTCGTCCAGTCTAATCAACTGTGTGGGGGCAGGACTACGAAATCGAGACTGCGTCTACCGATTTCTGTCTCTTGGCGCAGTGGTTGATTGGAACTACTCCTACCTACGGTACTCGTACTTCCTAATCAACTGTGCGGGGGCAGGACTACGAAATCGAGACTGCGTCTACCGATTTCTGTCCTGCTCCCTATATTGCCCAATCTCCGTTGCGGAAGACTGGGACGCGGGTGCCATCTTCTCTGATGCCGTCGATATCCATTTGGCTTGAGCCGATCATGAAGTCGACGTGGACGTCTGAGCGGTTGAGGCCGGCTGCTTCGAGTTCTTCTTCTGTGAACTCTGCACCACCTTCTACGCTGGTTGCATAGGCTGCCCCGATGGCCAAGTGGTTAGAGGCATTTTCATCAAAGAGAGTGTTGAAGAAGGTAATGCCTGATTGGGAAATTGGGCTTGGATCTGGTACGAGAGCACATTCACCCAAGGCACGCGCTCCCTTGTTTTTGAAGACCAAATCTTTCATGACTTGATCGCCTTTTTCAGCTGTGATATCCACAATTTCTCCATTTTCAAAGGTCACTTTGATCCCTTCAATGATGTTCCCATTGTAGCTAAGCGGTTTTGTAGAGGTGACATAACCTTCAGCACGACGGAAGTCAGGAGCTGTGAAGACCTCTTCTGTCGGCATGTTTGGCAAGAAGCTTTCACCTTGGGCATTGATGGCTCCGGCAGATTCCCAGACGTGGTTTTTCGGCAAGCCAAGAGTCAAATCAGTCCCTGGGGCTGTGTAATGAAGGGCTGAGAATTGTTCCTTATTTAGTGTATCTGCCTTGCTCTTGAGAATAGCAGCATGCTCTTCCCAAGCCTTGACGGGATCTTCCTCATAGACCCGGCAGGTCTTGAAGATTTGATCCCAAAGGAGATCCACTGCTTCTTCATCGCTCGCCGCATTTGGAAAGACCTTTTTCGCCCATTCTAAACCTGCTGCTGCAGCAACGGTCCAGCTGACCTTGTTAGATTGAGTAGCGATGCGCATTGGTTTCATGGCTATGCCCAAGGCCTTAGCCGAGGCAGATAGCTTCTCTGCATCAACACCATTTAAGGCACCTGGATCAGACGAGCGCACACCCAAGCGACTAGCTTTGTGGTCTAAGAGGTAGTTCATCTCCGCAATCTTGTAGTCTGGCACATTGTCCAAACGATCCATCGGTGCATGGAGGAATTTTTCCCGGGTAGTGAAATCATCTGCCCATTGGACAATCACTTCATGCGCCCCCAAGGCATAGGCTTCCTTCACGATCAAGTGGGCCAATTCTCTTTGTTCCACATCGATGTTCAAGACCAAGGTATGCCCAGGTTGCACATTGATACCGTTCGCCACTAACAATTTAGCGTATTTTTCGAGGTTTTCTTTAAAATTTGGTAAAAGCATTGTTTTCTCCTTCATAAGTGAATGATCTCCTCCTAGTATACCATAAGTCCATGTAAAAAGAGAGTGGGACAGAAATCGATAATTCGTTAGAATTCGATTTCGTCGTCCCACCTCCGCACAGTTGAGTAGGGCTGTAAAAGCTGATGAAATCAGCGTAGTAGAGCCCACTCAACCACTGCGTCTTG
>NZ_JARQVW010000012.1:0-73390 GCF_029589235.1 Streptococcus taoyuanensis | reverse complement strand
CCGAACACAGCAGTTAAGCCCTAGAACGCCGGAAGTAGTTGGGGGTTGCCCCCTGTGAGATAAGGTAGTCGCTTAGCAAGAGATTGAGCCTAGTAGATACTAGGCTCATTTGGGAGTTTAGCTCAGCTGGGAGAGCATCTGCCTTACAAGCAGAGGGTCAGCGGTTCGATCCCGTTAACTCCCATAGGTCCCGTAGTGTAGCGGTTATCACGTCGCCCTGTCACGGCGAAGATCGCGGGTTCGATTCCCGTCGGGACCGTTAAGATAATGAAAATTATTTTAAGACTCGTTAGCTCAGTTGGTAGAGCAATTGACTTTTAATCAATGGGTCACTGGTTCGAGCCCAGTACGGGTCATATTTTGCGGGTTTGGCGGAATTGGCAGACGCACCAGATTTAGGATCTGGCGCTTTACGGCGTGGGGGTTCAAGTCCCTTAACCCGCATAAGAGAATAATAATGAGCCGGCTTAGCTCAGTTGGTAGAGCATCTGATTTGTAATCAGAGGGTCGCGTGTTCAAGTCATGTAGCCGGCATTTTTTTATATAAAGAAAGCAATGCGAACGTAGTTCAGTGGTAGAACACCACCTTGCCAAGGTGGGGGTCGCGGGTTCGAATCCCGTCGTTCGCTTGAGGAGGCCGGGGTGGCGGAACTGGCAGACGCACAGGACTTAAAATCCTGCGATTGGTAACGATCGTACCGGTTCGATTCCGGTCCTCGGCATAGACAAAGGTTGAAAGAAGCACCCTTAGCTCAACTGGATAGAGTACCTGACTACGAATCAGGCGGTTAGAGGTTCGACTCCTCTAGGGTGCATGGTCGCAAGGCTATGTAATAATTGAATAGGAACGAGCACCCTTAGCTCAACTGGATAGAGTACCTGACTACGAATCAGGCGGTTAGAGGTTCGACTCCTCTAGGGTGCATAAAGCGGTAGCTTTAGATCGGGAAGTAGCTCAGCTTGGTAGAGTACTTGGTTTGGGACCAAGGTGTCGCAGGTTCGAATCCTGTCTTCCCGATATTATGGCGGTGTAGCTCAGCTGGCTAGAGCGTCCGGTTCATACCCGGGAGGTCGGGGGTTCGATCCCCTTCGCCGCTATATTGTTGATCTTGTTGGACCTTTAGCTCAGCTGGTTAGAGCTCTCGGCTCATAACCGAGTGGTCGTAGGTTCAAGTCCTACAAGGTCCATTGTTATCTTGGAGGATTACCCAAGTCCGGCTGAAGGGAACGGTCTTGAAAACCGTCAGGCGTGTAAAAGCGTGCGTGGGTTCGAATCCCACATCCTCCTTAATATTAACGCGGGATGGAGCAGCTCGGTAGCTCGTCGGGCTCATAACCCGAAGGTCGTAGGTTCAAATCCTGCTCCCGCAATTTGGCTCGGTAGCTCAGTTGGTAGAGCAATGGATTGAAGCTCCATGTGTCGGCGGTTCGATTCCGTCTCGCGCCATTTCTTTTAATAATAAGCGGGTGTAGTTTAGTGGTAAAACTACAGCCTTCCAAGCTGTTGTCGCGAGTTCGATTCTCGTCACCCGCTTTGAACATAGGTTCTTTACCAAGTTTTTAACTTGGGCGCGTAGCTCAGGTGGTTAGAGCGCACGCCTGATAAGCGTGAGGTCGGTGGTTCGAGTCCACTCGTGCCCATTTTGGAGAATTACTCAAGAGGCTGAAGAGGACGGTTTGCTAAATCGTTAGGTCGGGTAACCGGCGCGGGGGTTCGAATCCCCCATTCTCCGTATAATTTCCAAGTTTGAGATGTCATCTCAAACTATTTTTTATATTTTGAAGGTTTTGTCTATGTTCTTGAATCGATTCTTTAAAATTTTTAGTTTTGTGTTTGTTTTAACTGTTTCAGGAATTTTATTTCTTTTTCCATCTGTTAGAACTTCGATTGTTTTAAAATCTTCTGATATATTAGCTATTGTTGATAAGGCAGTATCGGTACCATTTGTTGTTGTGGAATCTAAGGCAAAGGATTTAAAGAATTTATCTGAATTAAATGAAGAAAACCGTTCGTTAAAATCACGTCTTTATCAAAAGGATATTGACCAGTCAAAACTTAACCGTTTGGAATCAGAAAATAGAGAATTAAAGGATTTGATGTCAATCAAGAATTCTGTATCGGGTTCTAAACAAGTCGTTAGTGAGATTATTGACCGTAATTATGGTTCGTGGGATCAGGAATTTGTTATTGATAAAGGTAGTTCAGATGGAATTTCTGATTCTATGTTTGTTCTTTCGTCTGGTGGCGTCATTGGTGTGGTAGAAAGTATAGAGAAAAATTCTAGCAAAGTGAAACTATTAGTTGAAGATACTATTTCTTCACAACACCTGACGTTTAAAATTGAGAGTCAAGGTCAATCTATTTTTGCTTTATTAAATGGTTATGACGAGAAGACAGGTGAGTTTCGGTTGTTGCAAATTGGAGATCCAGTTGAAATTAAAAAAGGATCTCTGGTTTCAACAAGTGGTTTAGGAAAATATAAGAGTAGTGACTTACCTCTTGGTACAGTGACTTCTACTCAAAAGGCATCTGATCAGTTAGGGCAAGAAATTCGTGTGAAACCAAAGGCTAATTTAGATGTCAATCGTTATGTACTATTGATTGGAGAGTAGTGTGAAAGTCATACGTAAGTACCATTTTTTCCCTTTAATCTTATTCTTATCTTTATTTGTTGACGGACAGATCTCTTTTCTTATTTCTCGTTTTTGTCCAAACTCCTTTGAACCTACTTCATTTTTATTTCTATATGGTTTTATGTTATTGAGTCTCTATTTCTCTGAGATAGCTAGTATTTGGTGGGGAGTCTTCTTTGGTTTTTGTTTTGATGTGTATTTTTTACACACTCTAGGAATTGCATTCATAGTATTTCCTATACTACAGGTGATTTTTTATCGGTGTAATCAGATTATTTTGGTCAATCGATTGACTCGTTTTTTTACATTTTTATTAACGATTCTATTATTTCAGATTTTAACAAATCTTCTTTTGATTCTTTTTATCGGCATAAAATTTAACTGGATTACACTAATTATTTACCAAATTTTTCCAAGTTTAATTTTGAATGTGCTTCTATTAATAGTATTACAGCCTTTACTTGAAAAGATTTATTTATAAACTCGAAATAAAAATGTAACAATAGCGTAATATAAATTTTTAAAAAATTTGTTATACTAGTTAGTGTCTTATTAGAAAGGGAAAATTTATCTAATGAAGAAAAAATTATTTGCCACAATCTTATTGAGTACAGTTGCTTTATCACAAGGTGCTGTCGTAGCTGGTGTATCAGCTGATTCAACAGATGATAAGATTGCTGCTCAAGATAACAAAATCAATAGTATTAATCAACAACAACAAAGTGCACAAGCTCAGGTAGATCAAATTCAAGGTCAAGTATCTGAAATTAAAAAACAACAAGAAAATCTTCAAGCTGAAAATGACCGTTTGAATGAAGAATCTGAACGATTGTCAGCTGAGATCGATGAGTTGTCAAAAAATATTGTTGCTCGTCAAGAATCACTTGCAAATCAAGCACGTAGTGCTCAAACAACTGGGACTGCAACAAGCTATATTAATGCGATTGTTAGCTCTGGATCTTTGACAGAAGCTATCTCACGTATTTCTGCTATGAACGAAATTGCAGATGCTAACAACAAAATGTTGCAAGAGCAAAAACGTGATAAAGAAGAGATTGCACAAAAACAAAAAGAAAACAACGATGCTATCAATACTGTCATTGCAAACAAACAGCAATTAGAAGATGATGCGCAAGCTTTGTCAACAAAAGAAGCTGAGTTGAAAGTAGCACAATTGAACTTGGCTGCTGAAAAATCAACTGCTGAAAACGAAAAGAATGCTTTGTTGCAACAAAAAGCGGAAGCTGAAAAAGCAGCAGCAGCAGCGGCAGCAGCTGAAGCAGCTTACCGTGCAAAACAAAAAGAACAACAAGCAGCTGTTAAAGCTTCAGCTAATACAACTCTTCAAGCACAAGTTCAAGCGGCAGCTCAAACACCTGCTGCAACACCAGCGGCAGCACAAACTCAAGCAGCACCTCAACCTGCTGTTCAAACTCAAGCAGCGGCTGCACCAGTAGCAACTACTTCTCGTCCAACTTATAGTACATCTGCATCATCTTATCCAGTTGGTGAATGTACATGGGGTGCGAAGACATTGGCTCCATGGGCTGGTGATTACTGGGGTAATGGTGGACAATGGGCAGCAAGTGCAGCGGCAGCAGGATTCCGTACAGGATCTCAACCACAAGTTGGTGCCATTGCATGTTGGAATGATGGTGGATATGGACACGTAGCAGTTGTTACAGCCGTTCAATCTACAACAAGCATCCAAGTTTCTGAGTCTAACTATAATGGTATCCGTAGTATTGGTAACTACCGTGGTTGGTTTAACCCAACAACAGCACAAGGTACTGTTACTTATATCTATCCAAACTAAGAATTATACTGAAGCAGAACATTTGTTCTGCTTCTTTTTTGATAGAATTTAGGTAGTGATAGATTTTGTAATTTCCATAAATTAATATTTGAATATTTGCTTAAAAAGCGATAAAATGATTACAGGAGAAATTTGTGCTGACTGTACAATATGGTTTTAGATTTTACTGGAGGAAATCATGTCATTTTCTGATTTAATGCTCTTTGCTTTGTCGTCAAATCAAGAATTGGCTCAACGTGTGTCTCGCGAAATGGGATTACCGCTTGGAAAGTCAACGGTTCGTCAATTTTCTGATGGAGAAATTCAGGTTAATATTGAAGAATCAATTCGTGGGAAAGATGTTTATATATTACAATCTACTAGCTCACCGGTTAACGATAATCTGATGGAAATTTTGATTATGGTAGATGCCTTGAAACGGGCAAGTGCGCAATCCATTAATGTGGTGATGCCGTATTACGGCTATGCTCGTCAAGATCGGAAAGCTCGGGCTCGTGAACCAATTACTTCTAAGTTAGTAGCCAATATGCTTGAGGTTGCTGGAGTTGATCGTCTGTTGACAATTGATTTGCACGCTGCTCAAATTCAAGGTTTCTTTGATATTCCTGTTGACCACTTGATGGGTGCGCCTTTGATCGCCGACTATTTTGAACGTCGCGGGATGATTGGAAAAGACTATGTTGTTGTCAGTCCAGACCATGGTGGTGTGACTCGTGCTCGAAAGTTAGCGGAATTCTTGAAGACACCGATTGCGATTATTGATAAACGCCGGAGTGTCGATAAGATGAATACGAGTGAAGTCATGAACATCATTGGAAATGTTGAAGGCAAAACGTGTATCTTGATTGATGATATGATTGATACAGCTGGTACAATCTGTCATGCCGCGGATGCCCTTGCAGAAGCAGGTGCTGTTGAAGTCTATGCGAGCTGCACTCACCCTGTTTTATCAGGCCCAGCGATGGATAACATCCAAAAATCAGCCATTAAGAAGTTGGTGGTATTGGATACGATTTATCTATCGGAGGATCGTTTGATTGACAAAATTGAGCAAATTTCGATTGCGAAACTTCTAGCTGAGGCTATTGTTCGCATTCATGAAAATCGTCCTCTGTCCCCTCTATTTGAAATCGGAAATGCCAAAAAATGTTAAGAATAAAGAGGCTGGGAAACTAGCCTCTTTTGTATAGGAGGAAGTAGAAATGGGAATCAGACAATGGTGGCAAGCGCTAAAAAAAGAAAAGAAGCGAAAAGAACTAATTCGAGCGGCTCAAAAACTAGAAAACAAGGTGGATCCAAGTATGCCAAAGAAGACTCTGCCCAAAAATCGTGCGGTAAAATAGGAAATAATTGGAGTGGAAAAGAAGAGGGAACTGGTAAAATTAGGGGGAGCTGTCTATTTCATAGAGAAACGATTGAGTAAAAGTGTCCAAAAACCGAACAATTCTAATAGATAAGTATAATATGTTACTAAATCGTAATTTCGGGTATCAAATAGACCTAATTTTAAAATTAATTTGTTGATATTAAAGTGTTTTATTGTAAAAACACTTGACAAACCCAACATATATGTATAAAATGTTCAATATAGAGCAATCTATATTAAATATGAAAAAGGAGATAAAACTATTATGAAAAAAGTTTTATTATCAAGTGTATTAGCATTGTCAGCAATCGCTAGCGTTTCTTATGCAGCTACTAAAGTTCCTTCTATCCCAGGAGTAACTGCTCCAACTACTGGAACAGTTACAAAGGCAAATGCTGCTAATAACCACAACAACCGTTTTGGTTATGCTGTTTCTCCATTAAGAGGAGAAAAAGCTATTAATTTTGCAGGTGCTGAAACTTATCCAGCTAAGCCAGTTGCAGGTACTGATGGTAAACCTTTGGATGATGCAACTCGTAAGTTTGGTGACAATACTCGCTTTGGTGCAGGATTTAACGCTGCTAAATCAGCTACTCCAGCTAAGCCAGCTACTCCAGCTACTCCAGCTACTCCAGCTACTCCAGCTACTCCAGCTAAGCCAGCTACTCCAGCTACTCCAGCTACTCCAGCTAAGCCAGCTACTCCAGCTACTCCAGCTACTCCAGATCCAAAAGCAATTCCTGGTGTAACACGTCCAACTACAGAAATTGTTACAGAAGCAAATGCTGCTAATAACCACAACAACCGTTTTGGTTATGCTGTTTCTCCATTAAGAGGAGAAAAAGCTATTAATTTTGCAGGTGCTGAAACTTATCCAGCTAAGCCAGTTGCAGGTACTGACGGTAAACCTTTGGATGATGCAACTCGTGAGTTTGGGAACAACACTCGCTTTGGTGCAGGATTCAATAAATAATCTAAGTTATTTATCTATTTTCATTAACTTTTATTAAGTTAGTTAAAGGAGAAAACAAATTGGTTTTCTCCTTTTTCATTTTACTAAAAATATAATTTTTCTGTTTAATTGTTTTGTATTTAAAAATTTTAGAACCCTAATTGTCAAGTCGAGTTCAACAAAGTTGTTCTTCTGATTAAGTGAGTATCTTTCGAGCTGTTTGTATTAGCTCAAACAGCTTTTTTGCGGACTGATAGCCATGAATTCGTCTAGGTCTTTCATTGATAGCCTTTGTATAGTCCTCTAAAAGATTCTGATTTAGTTCTTTTAACGAAGCCCTCTTCGGAATGAACTCTCTTAGTAGTCCATTGTCGTTCATAAGATGAATAGGCATGTGCAAAATAAACATCTAACCCTCTATCTTACTCAATGATGAAAATTCGTTTCTATTATCTGCAGTTATGGACTTAATGGGATAAAGTTTCATACACTCTAAGACTGCTTGATTGACATACTCTGCTTTCTTTTTCACGAGTTTCTTTGTGACAACATAGCGTGTCTTTCGTTCTACTAAGGTCAGAATAGAAGGTTCTCCTATTGTCTTTCCACCCAGAATCGATTCCCCAATCTCCAAAACGGGAACGATTATTGCTTTCTTCTGGTCTTTCTTCAATTGTCTTTCCTAGATGTTTCTTGGTAGAGGGGAGCTTGCCCTCTTTTTACGGTTTTAGAACCATGAATTAAAGTAGAAATACAATAAAATTTTATATCTGTAAAGAAATATTCATTTGAAACAGGAAAAAAATCGATAGTTTTTTTCAAAAAAAATAAGAAAAGTCTTGACATAGGCAGAATATCCTAGTATACTAGTTTTAGTTACGAAGTAACGAATAATTTTTGAAAAGAAAAAAGGAGATAAAACAATGAAAAAAGTTTTATTATCATCAGTAGCAGCTCTTGCAGTATTTGCAGCAGCAGCACCAGCATTTGCATCTGACAACTACTACAGCTCAAATGCTTTGATCCAAAAACACTATGTTTCTGAACGCGATATCGCTGACGAAGCAAACACACAAGTAGCAGCACACGAAGCTGATATCCAAGCTGAAGTTAATGCTTACCCAACAGTTGTTGCAGCACAACAAGCTCTTGATGCATACGGATCAGGACATGAATACGAAGCTTACAAAGCTAAAGTTGATGCAGCTCGCGCTGAAGCATACAACATCATCCGTAACAAATATGTAGCTAACCTTCAAGATACTTACCGTAAAGCAGCTATCGCATCAGGTAAATACTGGAACGATCCAACTGGTGTTCAAGATAACAAAACAAAAGATATGCGTGATGCAGAAGATAAAGCTCTTAACCATGGTGGTTCTGCTGATGCAGCTAATGCAGCTGGTGCTAACGGTCAAGCTACAAGCGAAGCTAAATCTAACGAAAACAAAGGTGGAGACGCAGCTAAAGCTGGTAAAGCTGATTCAAAACAAGCTGGTAAAGCTCTTCCAAAAACAAGCGCAGTTAAATAATTTGATTATTAATTAGCTCGTAAAATATCACTGGACCTTCGGGTTCAGTGTTATTTTTTAGAAAAAATCATCAAGAGGAGATCGATCAATGAAAAGAGCTGGGGAAAAAAGTTCAAATAAATTGGGTCTTGTGATTGCTGCTCTTGTTGCAGTTGTTGTTCTTGTTGCTGGATTTATTTTCTTTAATCCATTTGGAGGAACTAAGTCATCTAGCACGGCTAAAAAAACAACTGGAACAAGTTCAACCAAGCAAGAAACTAAATATGAACCAAGTCAAGAAGAAAAAGATTACTTGAAAAATCGTTTTGCTCAGTTAACAGCTGTTAACCCTGAGGCAATCGCTTATGTCTATGCACCGGGTACTGAGTTGGATGAACCTGTTGTACAAACCACTGACAATGAAACTTATTTGAATAAGACGTTTGATGGTGGAAATGAACCATACATGGGGACAGTCTTCATGGATATGGACAACAAGAAAGACTTCAGTGATCGTTTGACTTGGTTGTTTGGTCATGCTCGTGGTAGTAAGGTCGGCGATCATCGCATGTTTAATGATGTCAACTACTATGACAAACAAGAGTATTTAGACCAACATCCGTATGTTGTGATTGAGACACCAGAGCGGAAATATTATTATGAAGTAATGGGATTGGTCATTGTCCCAGAGGACACCGCTTTCTACCGTACAAGCTTTACTGATGACAATGATTTTACGACACAATTGAAGAATATCTATGAGTCAGCTCGTACGAAGAATCCTAATATCAAGATCAAAGCATCTGATAAGTATTTAGTATTGTCAACTTGTCGTGAAGAGGATGAAACCATTCGTTCTAACCTCTACCTTCGTCAAATTCCTGATTCAGAAATGAAGGATTTTGTGGCAAAACATGCGGATCAATTGAAATATGTGGCAACACGTGGTCAACAATAATGGCTTGAAAGACTTAGCATTGCTAAGTCTTTTTTTCATGGAAGGATTTTTGAAATGTCCTTTGGTGGTCAGCAAAAGGTGGGGATCTGGCTTGTTCTTTTGCGATGGGGTCCTATTTATAGTATAATGAATATAAGTGTTTTGGAGGTGTTCTATGGATTTAACGAAACGTTTTAATAAAAATCTGAATCGGATCGAAGTTTCTTTGATTCGTCAGTTCGATCAATCAATTTCTTCCATTCCTGGTGTCTTGCGTTTGACTTTGGGGGAACCGGATTTTACAACTCCTGAACATGTAAAAGAAGCAGGAAAGGCTGCCATTGATGCGAATTTTAGCCATTACACTGGGATGAGTGGTTTGCTGGCTTTGCGTGAGGCTGCGAGTCAGTTTGTGGCTGATAAATATGGTATTTACTACCGTCCTGAAGATGAGATATTGGTGACGATCGGTGCGACTGAAGCCCTATCTGCAACCTTGACAGCAATCTTGGAACCTGTAGATGTAGTGCTTCTTCCGGCACCAGCTTATCCTGGTTATGAACCGATTGTGAATTTGGTTGGGGCGGAGATTATTGAAATTGATACGACAGCAGATCGTTTTGTCTTGACTCCTGAAAAGTTGGAAAAGGCCATTCTAGAGCAGGGTGAAAAATTGAAGGCTGTTATTCTTAATTATCCAGCTAATCCAACGGGTGTCACTTATTCGTGCGAACAGATGGCAGAATTAGCTGCTGTCTTAAAAAAATATGAAGTCTTTGTGATTTGTGATGAAGTCTATTCAGAGTTGACTTATACTGGAGAAGCGCATGTCTCTATGGCCTCCTTTATTCCTGAGCAGACTATTGTCATTAATGGCTTGTCCAAATCTCATGCCATGACAGGCTGGCGGCTTGGCTTTATCTTTGCGCCTGCTGCATTGACGGCCCAACTCATCAAGAGCCATCAGTATTTGGTAACGGCTGCTGGAACCATGAACCAGTATGCTGCGATCGAAGCTTTGACGGAAGGTCGGGATGATGCGGAGCCAATGAAGAAGGAATATGTGAAGCGTCGGGATTATATTATCGAACAGATGTCCGCACTTGGGTTTGAGATTATTAAGCCAGATGGAGCCTTTTATATTTTTGCTAAAATCCCAGCTGGTTATAATCAAGATTCCTTTGCTTTCTTGCAGGATTTTGCGCGTGAAAAAGCGGTTGCTTTCATTCCTGGTGCTGCTTTTGGTCAATATGGTGAAGGCTATGTGCGTTTGTCGTATGCAGCCAGCATGGAGGTTATCAAGGAAGCAATGAAACGCTTGAAGGAGTATATGGAAGAACATGCTGGAGTCAATTGAGACCCGGGGAATTGTCCTGTATAATCGGGAGTTTCGTGAGGATGACAAGCTGGTCAAAATCTTCACAGAGAAGTCAGGGAAGCGGATGTTTTTTGTGAAACATGCGGGAAAATCACGGTTGAATCCCATGTTGCAACCTTTAGTAACGGCAGATATGTTGTTGAAAATCAATGATGATGGGTTGAGTTATATTGATGATTTTCAAGATGTGCAGGTTTATAAGAAAATCAATGCAGATCTTTTTGCCCTTTCTTATGCGACCTATGTTCTGGCGCTTGCGGATGCAAGTATTCAGGATAATCAAGTGGATCCGGCCCTGTTTGCTTTTTTGGAAAAGACCTTGTCTTTGATGGAAGAGGGACTGGATTATGAGGTTTTAACCAATATTTTTGAGATTCAGATTCTATCACGATTTGGAGTTATCTTGAATCTGCATGAATGCTGTTTCTGTCATCGGGTTGGACTTCCTTTTGATTACTCTTTTCGGTATAGTGGGGTGCTTTGTCCGGATCACTATGATCAGGATGAGAGACGCGCTCACTGGCATCCGAATGTTCTCTATTTATTGGATCAGTTTCAAGCAGTACGATTCAGTGAGTTAGAGACGATTTCCCTACAAGCGGAGATGAAAGCAGCTCTGCGTCAGGCAATTGATCAGTTGTATGAGGAGTATGTAGGGATCCATTTAAAAGCTAAAAAGTTTATCGATTCCTTGAGTGATTGGGGAGCGATTATGAAAGATTCATCTGGAGGTGAAACATGAAAAAAATTGCAGTAGATGCAATGGGGGGCGATAATGCACCTCAAGCCTTGGTAGAAGGTGTGAATCAAGCCATTCGTGATTTTGATGATATTGAGATTGTCTTGTATGGCGATGAGGCAAAAATCAAAGACTATTTAACCGCAACAGAACGTGTATCGATTGTGCATACGGAAGAAAAAATCGATTCAGATGATGAGCCAACGCGGGCCATTCGTCGGAAGAAAAAGGCTTCTATGGTCTTAGCTGCCAAGGATGTGAAGGCTGGTGAGGTCGATGCCATGCTATCTGCGGGAAATACAGGTGCGCTATTGGCGGCTGGTTTCTTTATCGTTGGCCGCATCAAAGGGGTGGAACGACCTGGCTTGATGTCGACACTTCCGACGGTTGATGGTCGTGGCTATGATATGCTAGACTTAGGGGCCAATGCGGAAAATACACCAGAGCACTTGCATCAGTATGCTGTGATGGGGTCTTATTATGCTGAAAATGTTCGTGGGATTCAAAAACCACGCGTGGGTCTATTGAACAATGGGACAGAAGCTAGTAAGGGAGATCCTTTGCGCAAGGAAACCTACCAATTGTTATCTGAGGATGAGTCGATTCATTTTGTTGGAAACGTGGAAGCGCGTGACTTGATGGATGGCGTTGCTGATGTCGTTGTGGCGGATGGTTTCACGGGAAACGCTGTCTTGAAAACGATGGAAGGAACGGCTTTTGGGATCTTGAAGCAATTGAAACAAGTAATTGCCACAGGAAACTGGAAGGCGAAATTAGGAGCTTTTCTGCTCAAGGACCGTTTGAAATCATTGAAGCAAACCTTGGATTTCTCAGATGTTGGAGGAGCGGTCTTGTTTGGTCTTCAAGCACCTGTTGTTAAAACGCATGGTTCGAGTGATGCCAAAGCTGTCTATAGCACGATTCGTCAGATTCGGACCATGTTAGAGACAGATGTTGTTGGAAAATCAGTGAAGGAATTATCGAAGGAAGGGTAATGTATGAGTAAACAAAACGAAATTTTAGTTACAATTGAGGAATTTCTCAAAGATCGCAAGGGTCCAGACTTTCAAGTATCTTTGGAATCTGACTTACGTAAGGATTTACAGGCGGATTCTGTTGAATTGATGGAATTTATTATCAATCTTGAGGATGAATACCAAATTGAGATTCCGGACAAGGCTATTGATGAATTTAACACAGTAGGGGATGTTGTCGACTATATCGAAAAACGAACTGCTGGTCACTAATGAAAAAGGGATCGTTCAGAGATTATTCTGGATGATCTTTTTTTCTGTCCTTTTTATTCGGATTCTGCTTATATTGTACGGAATTTTATTGAAAATACACTTTGTATGTGATAGAATGAAGGTGATAAAATACGAAAGGCGAACAAAGTCATGACCAATCAACTGATTTATACTGGAAAAGCTAAGGATATCTATATTACTGAGGACGAAAATGTGATTAAGTCGGTCTATAAGGACCAGGCAACCATGCTTAATGGGGCTCGTAAGGAGACTATTAAGGGAAAAGGTGTGCTAAATAATCAGATTTCGTCTCTTATTTTTGAAAAATTGAATGCTGCGGGTGTAGCTACTCACTTTATCGAACGTATTTCTGACACAGAACAACTCAACAAGAAAGTAAAAATTATTCCTTTGGAGGTGGTTCTTCGTAATGTGACTGCGGGTTCTTTCTCTAAACGTTTTGGCGTGGAAGAAGGTTTGGACTTGAAAACTCCAATCGTTGAATTTTACTACAAGAACGATGATTTGGATGACCCATTCATCAATGATGAGCATGTGAAGTTCTTGGATATTGCCAATGATGAGCAAATTGCCTATATCAAGGAAGAAACACGTCGCATCAATGAATTGTTGAAGGATTGGTTTGCACAAATTGGTCTTCGCTTGATTGATTTCAAATTGGAATTTGGTTTTGATAAGGATGGCAAGATCATCTTGGCAGATGAATTCTCTCCAGATAATTGCCGCCTTTGGGATGCTGAAGGGCACCATATGGACAAGGATGTTTTCCGTAGAGATTTGGGTAGCCTAACGGATGTATATAAGGTTGTGTTAGAGAAGTTGCAAGACTTGAAATAATTTGGTTGAAACGGAAAACCTTCGTCTTCAAGAGCATTTTTGAATAGAAGTAAAGGAACTAAAATGGATAAACGTATTTTCGTTGAGAAAAAAGCTGATTTTCGTGTGAAATCGGACTCTTTAGTAAAAGAATTACAGCATAATCTTCAGTTGAAAACCTTGAAGGATCTTCGGATTGTTCAGGTTTACGATGTTTTTGGTTTGGCAGAGGATTTGTTTGCGCGTGCGGAAAAACATATCTTCTCTGAGCAAGTGACCGATACTGTTCTGGATGAAGCTGCGGTTCAGGCTGATTTTGAGAAATATGCTTTCTTTGCGATTGAAAGTTTGCCGGGCCAATTTGACCAACGTGCGGCATCTTCACAAGAAGCTTTGCTTTTGCTTGGTAGTTCAAATGACGTAACAGTGAATACAGCGCAATTGTACTTGGTTAACAAGGATATCGATGCGAATGAGTTGGAAGCTGTTAAAAACTACCTTTTGAACCCAGTGGATTCTCGTTTCAAAGATATCACTGTTGGTATTGCGAAACAGGATTTCTCTGAGTCTGACAAGACCATTCCAAGCTTGGATTTCTTTGAAACTTATACGGCAGAAGATTTTGCCAAGTATAAGGCTGAGCAAGGCTTGGCAATGGAAGTGGATGACCTTCTCTTTATTCAAGATTACTTCAAATCTATTGGACGTGTACCAACTGAGACTGAACTTAAGGTTTTGGATACTTATTGGTCTGACCACTGCCGTCACACAACTTTCGAAACTGAGTTAAAAAACATCGACTTCTCAGCTTCTAAATTTGAAAAACAATTGCAAGCGACTTATGACAAGTATATTGCCATGCGTGATGAGTTGGGACGTACAGAAAAACCTCAAACCTTGATGGATATGGCGACTATTTTTGGCCGTTATGAGCGTGCTAATGGTCGTTTGGATGACATGGAAGTGTCTGATGAAATCAATGCCTGCTCAGTTGAAATTGAAGTGGATGTCAATGGTGTCAAAGAACCATGGCTTCTCATGTTCAAGAACGAAACGCACAACCACCCAACGGAAATCGAACCATTTGGTGGAGCGGCTACTTGTATCGGTGGTGCCATTCGTGACCCATTGTCAGGTCGTTCATACGTTTACCAAGCCATGCGTATCTCAGGTGCTGGTGATATTACAGCTCCAATTTCAGAAACCCGCGCTGGTAAATTGCCGCAACAAGTGATTTCTAAAACAGCAGCTCACGGTTATTCTTCATACGGTAACCAAATTGGTCTTGCCACAACCTATGTTCGAGAATACTTCCACCCAGGTTTCGTTGCAAAACGTATGGAGCTAGGTGCAGTTGTCGGTGCGGCTCCTAAGGAAAATGTGGTCCGTGAAAAACCTGAAGCAGGTGATGTGATTATCTTGCTCGGTGGTAAAACTGGACGTGACGGTGTCGGTGGTGCGACAGGTTCTTCTAAAGTTCAAACGGTTGAATCTGTTGAAACAGCTGGTGCTGAGGTTCAAAAAGGGAACGCCATCGAAGAACGTAAGATTCAACGTCTTTTCCGTAATGGGGAAGTGACGCGTCTGATCAAAAAATCAAATGACTTTGGTGCTGGTGGTGTCTGTGTGGCTATCGGTGAATTGGCAGATGGTCTTGAAATTGATTTAGACAAAGTGCCATTGAAATACCAAGGTTTGAACGGTACAGAAATTGCCATTTCTGAGTCTCAAGAACGGATGGCTGTGGTGGTTCGTCCAGAAGATGTAGACGCCTTCGTTGCTGAATGTAACAAAGAAAATATTGATGCTGTTGTCGTTGCAACAGTAACGGAGAAACCAAATCTTGTCATGCACTGGAATGGTGAAACAATCGTTGATTTGGAACGTCGTTTCCTTGATACAAACGGTGTACGTGTGGTTGTAGATGCTAAGGTGGTTGACAAGGATGTCAAGCTTCCAGAAGAACGTCAAACATCTGCTGAAACCCTTGAAGCGGATACTCTTGAGGTCTTGGCTGACTTGAACCATGCCAGTCAAAAAGGTTTACAAACCATCTTTGATAGCTCGGTTGGTCGTTCAACAGTCAATCACCCACTTGGTGGTCGCTACCAAATCACACCAACGGAAGCTTCTGTACAGAAATTGCCAGTCCAACATGGCGTGACAACAACTGCATCTGTTATGGCGCAAGGATTCAACCCTTATGTAGCAGAATGGTCTCCATATCATGGCGCTGCTTATGCGGTCATCGAAGCCACAGCTCGTTTGGTTGCTGCTGGTGCAAACTGGTCTAAGGCTCGTTTCTCTTATCAGGAATACTTCGAGCGTATGGATAAACGAGCAGAGCGTTTTGGTCAACCAGTCTCAGCTCTCCTTGGATCAATCGAAGCTCAGATTCAACTTGGTTTGCCATCTATCGGTGGAAAAGACTCTATGTCTGGTACCTTTGAAGAATTGACAGTACCACCAACCTTGGTTGCTTTTGGGGTAACAACTGCGGATAGCCGTAAGGTTCTTTCTCCAGAATTTAAAGCTGCTGGTGAAAATATATATTACATCCCAGGTCAAGCTTTGGCACAAGAAATTGACTTTGATCTCATCAAGTCTAACTTTGCTCAATTTGAAGCCATCCAAACTAACCACAAAGTGACAGCAGCATCAGCTGTTAAATATGGTGGTGTGGTTGAAGCTCTTGCCCTTGCAACATTTGGTAACCATATCGGAGCTAATGTTGAATTAGATAATCTTGACACTAGCTTGACAGCCCAATTGGGTGGATTCGTTTTCACTTCGCCTGAAGAAATTGCAGGTGTTGCTACGATCGGACAAACAGTAGCTGACTTTACACTTACTGTCAATGGTGTAACGCTTGATGGACACAAACTTGACAGTGCTTTCCAAGGTAAATTGGAAGAAGTTTACCCAACGGAATTTGCACAGGCAACTGAGTTGGAAGAAGTACCAGCTGTGGCATCAGATGCTGTGATCAAAGCTAAAGAAACAGTTGATACACCAGTGGTTTACATCCCAGTATTCCCAGGTACTAACTCAGAATATGACTCCGCTAAGGCCTTCGAAAAAGAAGGTGCCAAAGTTAACCTGGTACCATTTGTCACACTGAATGAAGAAGCGATTGTCAAGTCTGTTGACACCATGGTTGACAACATCGAAAAAGCTAATATTATCTTCTTTGCAGGTGGCTTCTCAGCAGCGGATGAACCAGATGGATCAGCTAAATTCATCGTAAACATCTTGCTCAATGAAAAAGTGCGTGCAGCTATCGATCACTTCATCGAACGTGGTGGTTTGATTATTGGTATCTGTAACGGATTCCAAGCCCTTGTTAAATCAGGTCTTCTTCCATACGGTAACTTTGAAGATGCAAGCAGCACGAGTCCAACCCTCTTCTACAATGATGCCAACCAACACGTGGCTAAGATGGTTGAAACACGTATTGCCAACACCAACTCACCATGGCTTGCCGGAGTAGAAGTTGGTGACATCCATGCCATCCCAGTATCACACGGTGAAGGTAAATTTGTCGTGACAGCTGAGGAATTTGCAGAGCTTCGTGACAATGGTCAAATCTTTACCCAATATGTTGACTTCGAAGGGAAACCAAGCATGGATTCAAAATACAATCCAAATGGTTCTGTCAATGCGATCGAAGGTATTACAAGTAAGAATGGTCAAATTATTGGTAAGATGGGTCACTCAGAACGATTCGAAGACGGTCTCTTCCAAAATATTCCAGGAAATAAAGATCAACATCTCTTTGCATCAGCGGTTAAATACTTTACTGGAAAATAAAAGGTATACAAAATGACATACGAAGTTAAATCTCTTAATGAAGAATGTGGTATTTTTGGGATCTGGGGACACCCAGATGCTGCAAAACTGACTTATTTTGGATTACACAGTCTTCAACACCGTGGTCAAGAAGGGGCGGGGATCCTTTCGAATGATGCGGGTCAACTAAAACGGTATCGTGATACGGGTCTTCTCTCAGAAGTATTTCGAAATCCTGCTAACTTGGATAAGTTAACAGGAACGGGAGCGATTGGCCATGTTCGCTATGCGACAGCTGGGGAAGCTTCGGTGGATAACATCCAGCCCTTCCTCTTTCGCTTTCATGATACCCAGTTTGGACTGGCCCACAACGGGAATTTGACCAATGCCCAATCGCTCAAATCGGAATTAGAAAAAAATGGAGCCATTTTTAGCTCAACTTCTGATTCAGAAATCTTGGCTCACTTGATTCGTCGGAGCCACAACCCTTCTTTCATGGGTAAGGTGAAAGAAGCCTTGAATACGGTGAAAGGTGGATTTGCTTACCTTCTCATGCTGGAAGATAAGCTGATTGCAGCCTTGGATCCAAATGGTTTCCGTCCTCTTTCGATTGGGAAAATGGCCAACGGAGCTATCGTGGTTTCATCTGAAACCTGTGCCTTTGAAGTGGTTGGAGCAGAGTGGATTCGGGATGTAAATCCGGGTGAAGTCGTGATCATCGATGATAACGGCATCACTTACGATAACTATACAACGGACACCCAATTGGCTGTTTGCTCAATGGAGTATATCTACTTTGCCCGCCCGGACTCCAATATTCAAGGGGTCAATGTCCATACAGCTCGTAAACGTATGGGGGCTCAATTGGCACGTGAATTCAAACATGAAGCAGATATTGTGGTCGGTGTACCGAACTCTTCACTTAGCGCAGCTATGGGATTTGCGGAAGAATCCGGCCTACCAAATGAAATGGGCTTGATTAAAAACCAATATACCCAACGGACCTTTATTCAACCAACACAAGAACTACGGGAGCAAGGGGTTCGGATGAAGCTCTCTGCCGTATCCGGTGTCGTGAAAGGCAAACGGGTTGTCATGATTGATGATTCTATCGTACGTGGGACAACATCACGTCGAATTGTGAAGTTATTGAAAGAAGCAGGAGCTACAGAGGTCCACGTAGCAATCGGTAGCCCAGCCCTTGCCTACCCATGTTTCTACGGGATCGATATTCAAACACGTAAGGAATTGATTGCTGCCAATCATACAGTAGAGGAAACACGCGATATCATTGGTGCAGATAGCTTGACGTATTTGTCAATCGATGGCTTGATTGATTCTATTGGAATCGATACAGATGCCCCAAATGGCGGTCTTTGTGTGGCTTACTTTGATGGAAAATATCCAACACCTTTGTATGACTACGAAGAACGCTATGTGGAAAGTTTGAAAGAACATACTTCTTTCTATTAAGATCAGTGCAGAAGAAAAAAGAGGAAAAAATTATGTCTAAAAATGCTTATGCTCCACGTCTCACTACTGACTAAAAGCTAAAGCATTTGTCAGTAGACGCTTTGCCCTATGGGACCAAAGCTAGAGACCTGACTAGTATTTTTAGATAAAAAAATTGTTTATCTAAAAATACGTCGCACTCTTTCTCAAAAAAAGAAAAGGATTAAAAAATGACAAATAAGAATGCATACGCTCAATCTGGCGTAGACGTTGAAGCGGGTTATGAAGTTGTTGAACGGATCAAAAAACATGTGGCTCGTACGGAACGTGCTGGTGTCATGGGAGCTCTTGGTGGTTTCGGTGGCATGTTTGATCTTTCAAAAGCAGGTGTCAAAGAGCCTGTTTTGATCTCAGGTACAGATGGTGTTGGTACTAAGCTGATGCTTGCCATCAAGTACGACAAACACGATACGATCGGTCAAGACTGTGTGGCCATGTGTGTTAACGATATCATCGCTGCAGGTGCGGAGCCCCTTTACTTCCTTGACTATATCGCAACTGGTAAAAATGAACCTGCTAAATTAGAGCAAGTCGTTGCTGGTGTTGCAGAAGGTTGTGTGCAGGCTGGTGCAGCCCTTATCGGTGGAGAAACGGCTGAAATGCCTGGTATGTATGGTGAAGATGACTATGATTTGGCTGGGTTTGCTGTCGGTGTTGCAGAAAAATCTCAAATCATTGACGGTTCAAAAGTAGCTGAAGGGGATGTGATTCTTGGACTTGCTTCAAGCGGTATCCACTCAAATGGTTACTCACTTGTTCGTCGTGTCTTTGCGGATTACACAGGTGAAGAAGTTCTCCCAGAATTGGAAGGGGAGAAACTTAAAGACGTTCTTTTGGAGCCAACTCGTATCTACGTCAAAGCAGCATTGCCACTCATCAAAGAAGAATTGGTCAACGGAATTGCCCACATCACAGGTGGTGGTTTCATCGAAAATGTACCACGGATGTTCTCAGATGACTTGGCTGCTGAAATTGACGAAAGCAAAGTGCCAGTTCTTCCAATTTTCAAAGCCCTTGAAAAATATGGCCAAATCAAACATGAAGAAATGTTTGAAATCTTCAACATGGGGATTGGTCTCATGCTTGCAGTGAAACCAGAAAATGTGGAACGTGTCAAAGAACTTCTTGACGAACCTGTTTATGAAATTGGTCGTATTGTGAAGAAAGATGGCGCAAGTGTGGTGATTAAATAATGGTGAGGTCACCATTTTGTGCGGAGAAATTGTAGAAAGGAGTGTTTAGTTAGCAAGCCTAACTGAACACGGGACTCATTTTCTAGGAAAAAAGAGAAATCATTTTGTGGGCAAGCACCCAGCAATGATTTCCTATTTTTCTACGAAACTGTTCGGCTAGCCGAAACGTCCCTTTGTATCGAATATGAAAATTGCTGTTTTTGCCTCTGGCAACGGGTCAAACTTTCAGGTGATTGCAGAACAATTTCCGGTAGAGTTTGTCTTTTCAGATCACCGGGATGCCTATGTCTTAGAACGTGCCAAGAACCTTGGTGTGGTGAGTCATGCCTTTGAACTCAAGGAATTTGATAATAAAGCAGCTTATGAAGAAGCTATCGTTAAACTCTTGAATGAACACCAGATTGACTTGGTTTGTTTGGCGGGTTATATGAAAATCGTTGGCCCAACCTTGCTAGCAGCTTATGAAGGCCGTATCATCAATATTCACCCGGCTTATCTCCCTGAATTCCCTGGTGCTCATGGTATTGAGGATGCTTGGAATGCAGGCGTTGCTGAGAGCGGTGTGACCATTCACTGGGTGGATTCTGGTGTGGACACTGGTAAGGTCATCAAACAAGTCCGTGTGCCACGTCTAGAAAGTGATACCCTTGATACTTTCGAAACTCGCATCCACGAAACAGAGTACAAGCTCTATCCAGAAGTCTTGGAACGTTTGGGAGTAGCACGAAAATAAGGAAGCCATTGATTGGAAAGAACATTTTCGACTGTAGCAGATAAAGAACTTTTTAAAAAAGGAAAAGAAAGAAAAAATGACTAAACGCGCACTAATTAGTGTTTCAGACAAAGCGGGTATTGTTGAATTTGCCCAAGAACTCAAAAAACTCGGTTGGGACATCATCTCAACAGGTGGGACTAAAGTTGCCCTTGACAATGCTGGGGTAGATACCATTGCCATCGACGATGTGACTGGTTTCCCAGAAATGATGGACGGTCGTGTGAAGACTCTTCATCCAAATATCCACGGTGGTCTGCTCGCTCGTCGTGACCTCGATAGTCACCTAGAGGCTGCTAAGGACAATAATATCGAGTTGATCGACCTTGTTGTGGTCAACCTTTACCCATTCAAGGAAACGATTCTCAAACCGGACGTGACTTACGCTGACGCGGTGGAGAACATCGATATTGGTGGACCATCTATGCTTCGTTCAGCAGCTAAAAACCACGCTAGCGTAACAGTTGTGGTAGATCCTGCTGACTATGCCGTGGTTTTGGACGAATTGGCAGCCAACGGCGAAACAAGTTACGAAACTCGCCAACGTTTGGCAGCGAAAGTCTTCCGCCACACAGCAGCCTATGATGCTTTGATCGCAGAATACTTCACTGCTCAAGTGGGTGAAGAAAAACCTGAAAAACTCACTCTGACTTATGATCTCAAGCAACCAATGCGTTATGGGGAAAACCCTCAACAAGACGCAGACTTCTATCAAAAAGCTTTGCCAACGGATTACTCTATTGCTTCCGCTAAACAGTTGAATGGGAAAGAATTGTCCTTCAACAATATCCGTGATGCGGATGCCGCTATCCGAATCATCCGTGATTTCAAAGACCGTCCAACCGTTGTGGCTCTTAAACACATGAACCCATGTGGGATTGGTCAAGCTGACGACATCGAAACTGCTTGGGACTACGCTTATGAGTCTGACCCAGTATCCATCTTCGGTGGTATCGTCGTTCTCAACCGCGAGGTAGATGCTGCGACAGCTAAGAAGATGCATGGTGTTTTCCTTGAAATCATCATTGCACCAAGCTACACAGACGAAGCGCTTGAAATCTTGACTACCAAGAAGAAAAACTTGCGGATTCTTGAGCTACCATTTGACGCTCAAGATGCTAGTGAAGTGGAAGCAGAATACACTGGTGTTGTTGGTGGTCTCCTCGTTCAAAACCAAGACGTGGTCAAAGAAAGTCCAGCTGACTGGCAAGTGGTTACCAAACGCCAACCAACTGAGACAGAAGCGACAGCTCTTGAGTTTGCTTGGAAAGCTATCAAGTATGTGAAATCAAATGGTATTATCGTGACCAACGACCACATGACACTTGGTGTTGGCCCAGGTCAAACCAACCGTGTGGCTTCAGTCCGCATCGCTATTGATCAAGCTAAAGACCGTCTTGACGGCGCTGTTCTTGCCTCCGATGCCTTTTTCCCATTTGCGGATAATGTGGAAGAAATCGCTAAAGCAGGGATTAAAGCGATCATCCAGCCAGGTGGATCAGTTCGTGACCAAGAGTCAATCGAAGCGGCTGATAAATACGGCTTGACCATGATCTTTACAGGAGTCAGACATTTTAGACATTAATCAAAAAGGCTGGGCAAAAAATGTCCAGCCTTTGATGTTTGATAGGAATAACTGCAAGACGCAGTGGTTGATTGGTATCTTTTTTCGCTTTTTAAGCTCCAAAGATAACCTAATGAAGGAAACAAAGTTTCCTTTATCCACAACCTTCAACAGTCTCCCAGACTGTTGAAGCTGTGCGGGGTGGGAAGATTGAAAAGGTTTGGGGAACCTTTTCAACCTTTTTTAAATAGTCTGAGTTCTTTCCCACTCCCTTTCTGCTGGTTATGAAGACCTTAATCTGGGTAGATGTAGGTGACGGTTCCCCAGATGGGGTTGGTTGGATCGAACCAACCACGGAAGTTGTCGATATAGCGATGGCCGTTGTAGTTAGCCTCTTGGATCTGAATTTTTTGGTCATGTTCGACGTCTGTAACCAAGGCAACATGGCCATATCCCCCATTGTCCCAACAGGCGATGGCACCGACCTCTGGAGTGTCTCCTGTCCGGAATCCCGCAGCGCGTGCGCTAGCTGCCCACATGCCGCCATTTCCCCACCAGTTGTGGGCCCAAGGGGCTAATTCTTTGGCTCCCCAGGTGCACTCACCAATGGGGTAGGTGTTTCCCGGATGTGTCGCGAGTGGAGTGAGCTTTGGCTTTGCCTTTTCTACTTGAAATGTAGTGGGGAATAGCCCTTTTAGTTGTCCCTGGCTTTTCTGATAGACATGTAGGTGAAATAGCCCGCTTCCCTTGTGTTTTTGAGCTTGAAAGCGCAGTTGGAAATGTCCAGGTGCGACCTTCTTTGCTGGATACCAGACCAGATCATCTTGCCCATTTTCTTCAGACCAGATGGGGAAGACAATCTCGTCAACGTCTTCGAACAACTTTAGGTCTACCTCAAATTCTTGTGAGGAGATGGGTGTGATCGTAATCTTGGGTTGGGAGGAAGCCAGGTCTTTTTGCTGGACGCTGGTCGTGAGAGGGTAAAGGCCGGTTAGCTGTTCATTTGCCTCCACCCCATAGACATGGACATGATAAAGTCCGGCTTGATCAGAATGATTGGTCAATGGCACTTGTAGGTCAAATCCCTTGTCACTGCGTTCTACAGGATACCAAATCAGGTCATCTTGGCCATTTTGGTCAGACCAGACGGGAACTTGGATCTTTTGATACTTATCCGGGACGTTTCCAAGATGAATCATCAGCTGCCCTTTTTCGGCATAGATAGCATTGGTCGCTTGATCTGCATGGGCAATAGAGGCTTGCATCCCCCATGTCGCACAAGTCAGCACGACAAATTTTTTGATTGTTTGCATAATACTCCTTTTCGTCAATTAGTAGGTCTCACCTATACTATTCGGAAAAAAATGAGAAATAGGAGAAAATAGCAAAAAATGTTTGGGTTCTACTGGAAATAGGAGACTTTTGCTGAAATCATTAGAATAAAACGAACGATTATGATATAATTTAATAAAATAATTCGCAAAAGAGGTTCGAGATGAAACTTTTGGTTGTTGGATCTGGCGGTCGTGAGCATGCGATTGCTAAGAAATTGTTGGAGTCTAAAGACGTTGAGCAGGTTTTTGTGGCTCCTGGTAATGACGGGATGCGATTAGATGGTCTGGATTTGATCAATATCGGAATTTCCGAACATTCTAAGCTGATTGACTTTGCAAAAGCGAATGATATTGCTTGGACCTTTATCGGTCCAGATGATGCCCTTGCGGCTGGTATCGTGGATGATTTCAATGCAGCGGGTCTCAAGGCTTTTGGTCCGACCAAGGCTGCGGCTGAGCTGGAGTGGTCTAAGGATTTTGCTAAGGAAATCATGGTCAAATACGACGTTCCGACAGCAGCCTATGGCACATATTCAGATTTCGAAGAAGCCAAGGCCTACATCGAAGAAAAAGGAGCTCCAATCGTCGTCAAGGCAGACGGCTTGGCCCTAGGGAAAGGTGTCGTCGTTGCGGAGACAGTTGAGCAGGCAGTTGAAGCCGCTCACGAGATGCTTTTAGACAATAAATTCGGTGATTCAGGTGCGCGTGTGGTCATCGAGGAATTCCTTGACGGGGAAGAGTTCTCTCTCTTTGCTTTTGTCAATGGGGATAAGTTCTACATTATGCCGACGGCTCAGGACCACAAACGTGCCTACGATGGCGACAAAGGTCCTAACACTGGTGGGATGGGTGCCTATGCACCAGTTCCTCACTTGCCACAGAGCGTGGTTGACACAGCGGTTGACATCATTGTCAAGCCAGTTCTTGAAAGCATGATCAAAGAAGGGCGTCCGTACCTAGGTGTCCTTTACGCGGGGCTAATCTTGACAGCTGATGGACCGAAAGTCATCGAGTTCAACTCTCGTTTTGGAGATCCTGAAACGCAAATTATCTTGCCTCGTTTGACATCTGACTTTGCGCAAAATATCACTGACATTTTGGATGGAAAAGAGCCAGCCATCACTTGGACGGACAAGGGTGTGACATTGGGCGTGGTTGTAGCTTCAAACGGCTACCCACTCGCTTATGAGAAAGGTGTCAAGCTTCCAGCCAAGGCAGAGGGCGACATCATCACTTACTATGCTGGTGCAAAATTTGCTGAAAATGGTCAAGACCTTCTCTCAAATGGCGGACGCGTCTACATGCTTGTCACAACAGCGGACACCGTCAAAGATGGTCAAAATATCATCTATAACCAACTCGACAAACAAAACACAGAAGGCCTCTTCTACCGAAACGATATTGGTAGTAAGGCTAACAAATAAAACTCTTTGAAAACCTTCGATTGCCTGTGTTAAAGCTCCTTGCTGAACGTTAGTTCTATCTTCGTCGCTTTGCCTTGTCACTCTGTGGTTTTCTTCGAGTTTTCAAATATCATTGCTATTTTAGGCGACGAAGTCGCCAAACCCGATAATGGTCGCCGTGGTGAAAAGACCAGAACAGTTTCTGTTCTGGTCGGGGGAAACATTGAGACCTTAGGCTCAATGTTTAGGAATGAAACCGAAGGTTTGCTTCCGTCCCCACCACCTAAGACCATTATCAAAAAAGGAGAAAAAATGAAACCAGTAATTTCCATTATCATGGGCTCAAAATCCGACTGGGCAACCATGCAAAAAGCAGCTGAAGTCCTCGACAACTTCGGTGTCGCTTATGAAAAGAAAGTTGTTTCCGCCCATCGGACGCCCGACCTCATGTTCAAACATGCCGAAGAAGCACGTAGCCGTGGCATCAAGGTCATCATCGCGGGTGCAGGTGGCGCAGCTCACTTGCCAGGGATGGTTGCTGCTAAAACAACCCTTCCAGTTATCGGCGTACCCGTCAAATCACGTGCTCTTAGCGGTGTAGATTCGCTCTATTCCATCGTTCAGATGCCAGGTGGGGTACCTGTTGCAACCATGGCAATCGGTGAAGCTGGTGCGACCAACGCGGCCCTCTTTGCCCTCCGTCTCCTTTCAGTAGAGGATCAGGCTATTGCGACAGCGTTAGCAGATTTCGCAGAAGAACAAGGAAAAATCGCAGAGGAGTCTACAAATGAGCTCAACTAAAACCATTGGCATCATCGGTGGTGGCCAGCTCGGTCAGATGATGGCAATCTCAGCTATCTACATGGGCCACAAGGTTATCGCCTTGGATCCAGCAGCGGATTGCCCAGCCTCTCGTGTGGCGGAAATCATCGTGGCCCCTTACGACGACGTAGACGCCCTTCGTCAGTTGGCTGATCGCTGTGATGTTCTCACTTATGAATTTGAAAATGTCGATGCTGACGGTTTGGACGCTGTTATCAAAGAAGGACAGCTCCCACAAGGAACTGACCTGCTTCGCATCTCCCAAAATCGCATTTTTGAGAAGGACTTTCTTTCCAACAAAGCACAAATCACTGTGGCCCCTTACAAGGTCGTAACTTCTAGCAAAGACTTGGCAGATATCGACCTCTCGAAAAATTATGTCCTTAAGACAGCGACCGGTGGTTACGATGGCCATGGTCAGAAGGTCATTCGCTCAGAAGCAGACTTGGAAGAAGCATACACTTTAGCGGACTCAGCAGACTGCGTTTTAGAAGAGTTCGTCAACTTTGACCTTGAAATTTCGGTCATCGTGTCTGGAAATGGCAAGGACGTGACGGTTTTCCCCGTTCAGGAAAATATCCACCGCAACAACATTCTTTCAAAAACCATTGTACCCGCTCGCATTTCAGAAAGTCTAGCTGAAAAAGCCAAGGCCATGGCAGTGCGAATCGCAGAACAACTGAACTTGTCTGGTACACTTTGTGTAGAAATGTTTGCGACAGCTGATGATATCATCGTCAACGAAATCGCGCCACGCCCACATAATTCAGGGCACTACTCAATCGAAGCTTGCGACTTTTCACAGTTTGATACCCATATTCTAGGAGTTCTCGGAGCACCACTTCCTGCTATTCACCTCCATGCGCCTGCTGTCATGCTCAATGTACTCGGCCAACACGTCGAAGCTGCTGAAACATATGTGACAGAAAATCCAAGCGCTCACCTCCACTTATATGGTAAACTAGAAGCAAAGCACAACCGCAAAATGGGACATGTGACCTTGTTTAGTAGTGAACCAGATAGTGTGGTTGAGTTCGGGAAAGGGATTGATTTTTAAGTGAAAATCGCGATTCTAGGACTTGGAGTCATCGGGACCACTTATGCCTACGCCTTTCAAAAAGCAGGCCATCAAGTGGAACACGTACTGAGAGATAGTAAGAAAAGTACAGCTCCGAAGGAGTTGTCGGTTGATCTACTAGATGGTCGCTATCATTCCAAAGGTGAGAACAAACACGACACCTATGAGGTTCATGTGGCGGAAGCTGATTCGGAATATGATTTTATTTTTCTGAGTGTGCGTCATGGTTTTGTCAAAGAAGCTGTGGAGACCTTGCGAAAAAATAATATCAAAGGCACCCTTGTTTTCTTCTGTAATTTCTGGGATACTCGAGAAGAGGTCCAAGAGTGGGCAGGGGATTACGACTATATTCTGGCCTTTCCGACAGCGGGTGGTCATATGCAAGAGGACCATTTGGATGGTGTCTTGTTTGACCATTTAATGCTCGAAGGTGAGCAAAAAGCACACATTTCTAACTATGCGGATCTGACGGATTTACTGACTTCTGCAGATTTGAAGTGGGAAGTTCCTCATGATATGGTTGAGTGGATTTGGATTCACATGGCGATTAATGCGGGTGTTACTTCGACAGCTGCTCGTTCAGGGAATCTGGAAAACCCAGAAGAATTGGCTTTGAACTTGATGAATAGTTCTTCGGAATTATCATTAGCCATCAAGGCCATTCGAGAAACTTTGAAAGTCGTAGAAGCGCGTGGGGTGAATTTGAAGCTTTATAAGGCAGAACTCTTACCCTACAAAATTCCCGCTTGGATAGCCGGCAAAGCCATGAAAGTCATGTTTGCGAAAAATGAGCTGACCCGAAAAATCATGACCTTACACAATGATAAACAGGACATCTTCTATTGTTGTCAAAGTGTTTATCAGACTGGTCAGGAGTTAGGTGTCAAGATGCCTATTCTGGAAGCAAATATGAAGGGCATTTCGATTTAGGAGGTTTTATGATTCAACTCATTGTCAACGCATTTGTCGAAAAAGAGAAGACAGGAGCGGTCGTCGAAGTCTTATATGCTAGTAGCGATCACGAAAAAGTAAAAGCTAAGTATGAAGAGCTGACTGCTCAATATCCTGAAAACTATTTAGCTATCTATGACGTCCCGCTGGATACGGATTTGAATACACTCGATCACTATCCATCTGTGTGGATCGGGAAAGAAGAATTTGAATAAAGTGATTGCCGCTTGCTAACTGATGTAAAACATCAAAAGAAAGGAAAATTAAACATGATTGATAGATATAGCCGCCCAGAGATGGCGAACATTTGGACTGAAGAAAATAAATACCGTGCTTGGCTTGAGGTGGAAATCTTGGCTGACGAGGCATGGGCTGAATTGGGAGAAATCCCTAAGGAAGATGTGGCTTTGATTCGTGAAAAAGCAGACTTTGACATCGACCGTATTCTTGAAATCGAGCAACAGACTCGTCACGATGTGGTTGCCTTCACACGTGCGGTTTCTGAAACGCTTGGTGAAGAACGTAAGTGGGTTCACTATGGGTTGACATCTACTGACGTGGTCGATACGGCCTATGGTTACCTCTACAAACAAGCCAACGACATCATCCGCAAGGATCTTGAAAACTTCCTCAACATCATCGCTGACAAAGCGAAAGAACACAAGTTCACTATCATGATGGGTCGTACCCACGGTGTGCACGCTGAGCCTACAACTTTTGGTCTGAAATTGGCGACTTGGTACAGCGAAATGAAGCGCAACATCGAGCGTTTCGAGCATGCGGCTGCTGGTGTGGAAGCTGGTAAGATTTCTGGTGCGGTTGGTAACTTTGCCAACATTCCACCATTCGTTGAAAAATACGTCTGCGACAAATTGGGTATCCGTGCTCAAGAAATCTCTACACAGGTGCTTCCTCGTGACCTTCACGCTGAGTACTTTGCAGTTCTTGCGAGCATCGCAACTTCTATCGAGCGGATGGCGACTGAAATCCGTGGTCTTCAAAAATCTGAACAACGTGAAGTGGAAGAGTTCTTTGCCAAAGGTCAAAAAGGATCTTCAGCAATGCCACACAAACGTAACCCAATCGGTTCTGAAAACATGACAGGTCTTGCGCGTGTGATCCGTGGTCATATGGTCACAGCTTATGAAAACGTAGCCCTTTGGCACGAACGTGATATCTCTCATTCATCAGCTGAGCGCATCATTGCACCAGATACAACCATCTTGATTGACTACATGCTCAACCGTTTCGGAAACATCGTTAAGAACTTGACAGTCTTCCCAGAAAACATGATCCGCAACATGAACTCTACATTTGGTTTGATCTTCAGCCAACGTGCCATGTTGACTTTGATTGAAAAAGGCATGACACGTGAGCAAGCTTACGACCTTGTTCAACCGAAGACTGCCCAATCATGGGATAACCAAGTCGACTTCAAACCACTTCTCGAAGCAGATCCAGAAGTGACTTCACGCCTCACTCAAGAAGAAATCGACGAAATCTTCAACCCAACCTACTACACTAAACGGGTGGATGAAATCTTCGAACGCATCGGTTTGGGTGACTAATCGCAACGAAAAAGGGAATTTGAAAAATAGACGAAAGAGGCTGGGACAAAAGTCCTAGCCTCTCAATTATTTTTGGATTGTCGAGCAAGACGCAGTGGTTGAGTGGTCTCTACTACGCTGATTTCATCAGCTTTTACAGCCCTACTCAACTGTGCGGAGGTGGGACGACGAAATCGAATTCTAACGAATTACCGATTTCTGTCCCACTCTCTTTTTAAACTTTTTATAGCTAAACTATCACTAATTATATATATTTTTAAAGAGGTCTTTAGAAATCGTTTTCAACATGCTATACTGGAGCTATAAAAAAGACCGAGATGTCTCAGTCTTTTTGGTTCTTAGTGATCGCGGTCACAGGAGATGAACTTGATCTTGTAGTAGTCACCGCGTTTATAGGTTTCCGTGTATTCAAGGATTTGGCCAGTAGCTTCTAACTTGGTCGTCTTCACTTGTTTGACCGTTGGGAAATTTTCGTCGATCTTCAATACTTTAGCAACCTTGCTTGGTGTAGGAAAGACGATTTCGTTGACTTCTTCGAAGTGCTCATCATTCATATGAATGTGATAGTCTTCTTTGAAGCGATCATAGATAGAGCTGTAGTATTCCAAATTTGGATAGTTTGGATTGATGTATTGTTCAGGAATATAGGTTTGGTGGAAGATATAGGTATCATCCCCTGTCTGGCGAGTCCGTTCGATCTTATAGTAGAACTGCGTTGGGTTGAGGCCTAGTTTGTCTAGGATGCTCAAGGTATTTCCACGTTTAATAGAGAGAACTTTGACTTTGGCCTTTTGGATTGGGAAGGTTTCAACATCTGAAAATTCTACCAGTTTGTGTTTTCGAGCACGAGAAACAAAGGTTCCCTTTCCTTGCTGACGGACAATGTAGCCATCGGCGGCGAGGTCGTTCAAAGCACGGACAACGGTGATAGAGCTGACATCATAAATTTTGATGAGTTCAGCTTCCGTATAAAATTTATCTCCATTTTCAAATTTTCCGGAGATAATTTGCTGCTTCAATTCATCTTTGATGTGTTGGTACTTTGGAATTGCCATAGTGCTACCTCTCTTTAGATTTCTCTTATTTAACCCTATTTTAACATATTTTTTATAAAAGTGTTGACATTTTTTAAATAATTTATTATATTAATAAATGAAAAGGGTTACATATAAGAAAGGGGGGCGTTTATGGGAGTTTTTGAGATTCGCGATGCTTTCTATTTAAAAGGTCAACCCTTCAAGATTTTGTCCGGAGCGATCCATTATTTCCGAATTGACCCAGCAGACTGGTATCATTCCTTGTATAATCTAAAGGCTTTGGGGTTTAACACGGTTGAGACCTATGTCCCTTGGAATGCGCATGAACCCCGCAAAGGGCAGTTTGACTTTAGTGGTCGATTGGATCTAGAGCGTTTCATTCAAACCGCCCAATCCCTTGGACTTTACATGATTGTAAGGCCGTCGCCCTTTATCTGTGCAGAGTGGGAATTTGGTGGATTACCAGCCTGGCTCTTAGAAGAAGACCTGCGAATCCGCTCATCAGACCCAGCCTTTATCGAAGCAGTGGATCGTTATTATGATCGCTTGCTTGGCTTGTTGACACCCTACCAAGTGGATCAGGGTGGTCCAATCCTCATGATGCAGGTGGAAAATGAGTACGGCTCTTATGGAGAGGATAAGGATTATCTTCGTGCCATTCGGGATTTGATGAAGGAAAAAGGCGTGACCTGTCCTCTCTTTACATCAGATGGACCATGGCGAGCAACGCTAAGAACAGGAACCTTGATCGAAGAAGACCTCTTTGTGACGGGAAACTTCGGTTCCAAAGCAGCCTATAACTTCGGTCAGATGAAAGAATTCTTTGACGAATACGGCAAGAAATGGCCCTTGATGTGTATGGAATTCTGGGATGGCTGGTTTACCCGCTGGAAGGAACCCGTGATTCAAAGGGACCCAGAGGAGTTGGCAGAAGCTGTCCATGAGGTCTTGGAGCTTGGTTCCATCAACCTCTATATGTTTCATGGCGGAACCAATTTCGGCTTCATGAATGGTTGCTCAGCTCGGGGAACGCTCGACTTGCCACAGGTGACGTCCTATGACTATGGGGCTTTGCTCAATGAGCAGGGAAATCCGACGGAGAAGTATTATGCTATTCAAAAAATGATGGCGACCTATTATCCGGAATACCCACAGCAGGAACCGCTCATCAAAGAGTGTTTGCCAGAACAAACCTTGCAACTGGCAGCCAAGACTAGTCTTTTTGGAAATCTGGACAATCTGGCTCAGGTTGAGACCAGCCTTTAT
The DNA here is from genome assembly GCF_029589235.1 of Streptococcus taoyuanensis. Classification (NCBI taxonomy): domain Bacteria; kingdom Bacillati; phylum Bacillota; class Bacilli; order Lactobacillales; family Streptococcaceae; genus Streptococcus; species Streptococcus taoyuanensis. The sequence continues at coordinate 41,684 of NZ_JARQVW010000012.1, read as the reverse complement.
CCTGAAAAGATGGAAGAGTTGGGGCAAACCACAGGTTATCTCCTATATGAGACAGACCTTGAGTTGGATGCGGAAGAAGAAAGACTGCGCATCATTGATGGTCGGGATCGGGTACAGATTTACCTGGATGATCAACATGTAGCAACGCAATACCAAACAGAGATCGGTGAAGATCTTTTTATCAAAGGAAAAAAGAAAGCGGTTACGAATTTAAAAATCTTGCTTGAGAATATGGGACGTGTCAACTACGGGCACAAGCTCTTAGCTGATAGCCAGCACAAGGGCATTCGCACAGGTGTCTGTGTAGATTTGCACTTCCATCTTCATTGGAAGCAGTACCCACTGGATTTACAAGATCTCAGTCAGCTCGATTTTTCAAAGGAATGGCAGGCAGGTGCTCCAGCATTTTACCGATATGATTTTCAGCTGGACCACACCCTTGATACTTATCTGGATATGACAGGATTTGGGAAAGGGGTCGTCTTTGTCAATGGCCATAACCTTGGCCGCTTCTGGGAGGTCGGACCGACCACTTCACTTTACGTGCCTCATGGTTTCCTCAAAGAAGGAGCCAATAGCCTGATCGTCTTTGAGACAGAAGGGCGTTACCAAGAGACACTTCAACTTGTTCAACAACCTACATTCAAAGAAGTAAAGGGGGAAAACTTATGACTATTGTAGGATGCCGTATCGATGGACGTTTGATCCACGGGCAGGTAGCCAATCTTTGGACTACCAAACTAAATGTTTCACGTATCATGGTGATCGATGATGAAGTCGCTCAAAATGATATTGAAAAAAGTGGCTTGAAACTAGCGACACCACCTGGTGTTAAGCTCAGTATCTTGCCAGTCGCAAAGGCTGCGGAAAATATCTTGGCTGGAAAATATGATAGCCAACGACTCTTTATCGTAGCTCGCAAACCTGATCGTTTCCTTCGTTTGATCGAAGCAGGCGTTCAGCTTGAAACGCTGAATGTCGGCAATATGTCTCAATCTGATGAGACACGTGCGATTACCCGCTCGATCAATGTGGTGGACGCGGACGTGGAAGACTTCAACAAGATCCACGAAAAAGGTGTAAAGATTACGTCTCAGATGGTGCCAAACGACACTGCAGAAGACTTTATGAAGTTATTAAAGTAAAAGAAAATTTTTAGGAGGAAATTGTCATGATACAATGGTGGCAAATTTTACTACTTACTTTGTACTCAGCTTATCAAATCTGTGATGAGTTGACGATTGTTTCATCAGCAGGATCACCAGTCTTTGCTGGTTTCATTACAGGACTTGTCATGGGGGATTTAAAGACAGGTCTATTTATCGGAGCTTCTCTTCAATTGACAGTGCTCGGTGTAGGTACTTTCGGTGGAGCTTCTCGTATTGACGCAACATCTGGTGCCGTTCTTGCGACTGCCTTCTCAGTAGCAAAAGGGATTGATCCAGAGATTGCTATTGCTACAATCGCTGTGCCGGTAGCAACTTTGTTGACCTACTTTGATATTCTTGGTCGTATGACTACAACTTACTTCGCTCACCGTGTAGATGCTGCGATCGAACGTTACGACTATAAAGGAATTGAACGCAACTACCTTCTTGGTGCTGTTCCTTGGGCTCTTTCTCGTGCCCTTCCAGTCTTCTTCGCGCTTGCCTTTGGTGGTTCTTTCGTAGAAACTGTTGTTACAGGTCTTGCTAATGTACAATGGTTGGCAAACGGTCTGAAACTTGCAGGTCAAATGCTTCCAGGTCTTGGATTTGCGATCTTGCTTCGTTACCTTCCTGTTCGTCGTAACCTTCACTACTTAGCACTTGGCTTTGGCTTAACAGCAATGTTGACAGTGCTTTATAGCAATGTTCAAAGCCTTGGTGCTGCAGTGTCTAGCATTGTTGGTTCTGATGTGTTCGCTAAACTTCCAAAAGAACAAGCTATTACTTTTGTTAACAACTTCAAGAGTGTATCTATGATTGGTATTGCCATTATCGGTATCTTCCTTGCAGTACAACACTTCAAAAACAGTCAACGTACAGTCGTAGCTGCTCCAGCAAGCAATGTAGAAAGCGGGGAAATTGAAGATGACGAATTCTAATTACAAACTAACAAAAGAAGATTTTAAACAAATCAACAAACGTAGCCTCTTCACCTTCCAATTGGGTTGGAACTACGAACGGATGCAGGCTTCTGGTTACCTTTATATGCTTTTACCTCAGTTGCGTAAAATGTATGGTGATGGCACTCCAGAATTGAAAGAAATGATGAAATTGCATACGCAATTCTTCAATACTTCACCATTCTTCCACACCATTATCACTGGTTTTGACCTTGCTCTGGAAGAAAAAGATGGTGTCAAATCAAAAGATGCGGTGAACGGGATCAAGACAGGTCTCATGGGACCATTCGCTCCTCTTGGGGACTCAATCTTTGGATCATTGGTACCAGCTATTATGGGTTCAATCGCAGCAACTTTGGCTATTGCAGGAAACCCAGCCGGTATCTTCTTGTGGATCGCTGTGGCAGTTGCTTATGACATTTTCCGTTGGAAACAGTTGGAATTTGCCTATAAAGAAGGGGTTAACCTCATCAACAATATGCAAAGTACCTTGACAGCTTTGATCGACGCAGCTGCCGTTCTGGGTATCTTCATGGTTGGTGCCTTGATTGCCAGCATGATTGGTGTTGAAGTTTCTTGGACTCCACACATTGGGGACAAAGCGATTGAAATTCAAGATATGCTCAACCTTATCTTCCCACGTTTGGTACCAGCTATCATCACAGGTGTAATCTACTGGTTGCTTGGACGTAAGGGTATGAACTCTACAAAAGCTATCTTGCTCATCATCCTTGCAGCAATCGCATTCTCAGCATTTGGCCACTTCTTCTTTGGAATGGCATAATGGAGTAAGGTATGGCAAAAGAGTTAGTATTGGTCAGCCATGGTCGCTTTTGTGAAGAGCTCAAAGCGAGCACAGAGATGATTATGGGACCACAAGAATCCATCCATACGGTTGCACTCTTACCAGAAGAAGGACCAGAAGACTTTACTGCTAAATTAGAAGCAACAGTCCAAGGTCTAGAAGACTATATTGTATTTGCCGATCTCTTGGGAGGAACTCCTTGCAACACCGTGAGCCGCTTGATCCTTGAAGGACGTGCGATTGACTTATACGCAGGGATGAATCTTCCGATGGTTATCGAATTCATCAATAGTAGCCTGACTGGTAATGAAGGGGACTACCCTGAACGTGCAAAAGAAAGTATTGTCAAGGTCAATGACCTCTTGTCAAACCTTGATGATGATGAAGATGAGTAGGTTGGTATGGGAGTCTGGGAGCATCATCTCAGGCTCCTTTCCCATTTATCAACGTTAGATTGTAGAAAGGAACAACAGTTTCTATGTTAGACTATACAAAAGAAGACTTGCAGGAGCTAGGAGCAGAGATCACAACACGTGAGATTTACCAACAACCAAGTGTTTGGAAAGAAACGGCTCGCTTGTACCAAGAAAGAAAAGCGGAAATCAAAGCTTTCTTAGAAAAGATTGGGCAAGAGCATGACTATATCAAGGTCATCTTGACAGGGGCAGGAACCTCAGCATATGTGGGGGATACCTTGGTTCCTTACTTGCAGGAAGTGCACGATGAACGCCACTGGAATTTTCAATCCATTGCGACGACGGATATCGTAGCTCATCCTCAAACCTATTTGAAAAAAGAGGTTCCAACGGTTTTAGTATCTTTTGCCCGGAGTGGCAATTCGCCAGAAAGTGTCGCAACCGTGCAGTTAGCTCAAGACTTGGTTGATGAGCTCTATCAGATCACCATTACCTGTGCCGAAGAAGGGAAACTGGCCCAGCAAGCCCACGGAGATGAGCGCAATCTCTTGCTTCTCCAACCAAAAGAAACCAACGATGCTGGCTTTGCGATGACCTCTAGCTTTACCTCCATGCTCTTGACAGCTCTCTTGGTCTTTGATCCAAGCGAGGAAGAGATCAAAGAAAAACGAGTAGAAGAACTGATTCATCTGTCTGAACAAATCTTGGAGCAGGACCGTGCGGTCAAGGAAGTGGTCGATCTAGACTTTGAGCGCGTGATCTATCTGGGAGCAGGACCTTTCTTTGGCCTAGCCCATGAAGCCCAGCTCAAGATTTTGGAATTAACAGCAGGAAAAATTGCAACCATGTATGAAAGTCCTGTCGGATTCCGTCACGGTCCGAAATCCCTCATCAATGACCAGACTCTGGTCCTGGTATTTGGCTCCATTGATTCTTATACCCGTCAGTATGATCTGGACTTGGTTCGCGAAGTTGCAGGAGATCAAATTGCCCGTCAGGTCGTTCTCTTGGCTGATCAAGCTGCAGGGATCGAGCATGTACGGGAAGTGTTGGTGGAAGCATCAGCAGACTCATTAGATATCTACCGTGCCTTCCCTTACATTATCTATGGTCAATTGATTTCTCTTTTGACTTCGCTCAAGGTGCAAAATCGCCCAGACACACCTTCACCGACTGGTACCGTCAATCGGGTTGTTCAAGGGGTGATCATTCATCCATTTCATAAAGAATAGCCACTAATTTTCTATAAAAAGTGGAGTGTTTCTTCTTGTGAAACTGATACAATGGAGAAAAACAGTGAGAGGAGAAGGTTAGTGAAACAGTATCAAGAAAGCGTGTTTGGGGAATGGCAAAATCAAGAGGTTCGGGCTTATCGCCTCGAAAATGACAAGGGCTACCAATTATCTGTCATGACCTATGGGGCGACGATCTTAGAATATGTGACACCGGATAAAGAAGACCAGTTTACGAATATTATTCTAGGCTTTGATCGCTTTGAGGACTATGTGGGCAATAGCCCTAAATATGGGGCTAGTATTGGACCGGTAGCAGGTCGGATTGCAGGAGCTAGCTTTGAACTCAATGGAGAGACCTATCACTTGGAGGCCAATAACGGTGCCAACTGCAACCACAGTGGACCGACGGGTTGGGACAGCGCTTTGTTTAGCGTGGAGTCGGTAACGGATCAGGAAATTACCCTATACACAGAACGTGCAGATGGAACCGGTGGTTTCCCTGGAAATCTCAAGATCTGGGTAACCTATGGTTTGACTGAAGATGGTGAACTCGAGATTGCTTATCGGGTAGAAACGGATCAAGATACCTTGGTCAACCCGACTAACCACAGCTATTTCAACCTATCTGGGAACTTCACCCAGCCGATCAATGACCATGTCTTTCAGATCAACCATCAAGGGCTTTACCCTATCCATCCAGACGGTGTTCCTCTTCAGACCGTGGATAGAGAAAGTCCGGTTGTCCAGCATCTCTACCAAGCTATGCTCTTGGAGGATCTTTTTAAGGACTCTGATCCGCAAATCCGTCTGGTAGAAGGATTAGACCATCCATTTGCTCTTCCAGAAGGGCATGAAAATGCCGGCTTTCTTTACCATCAGCCATCTGGACGTTTTTTGACCTTCAGGTCAGAAGCCCCAGCCTTGGTGGTATATTCAGCCAATTTCGTAGACGAAACTGTTCATCTGCAAGGCCAACCAATGGTTCAGCACAATGGCTTGGCTCTAGAATTCCAAACAGTGCCAGATGCCATTCACAGTGACCAGGCTGAAAAGGTCATCTTGAGAGCAGGTCAAGTCTTCACCAGCAAGACTAGCTACCATGCCATCGCTAAGAAATAAGGAGGAAAGGGGTGACCCAAACAAGGATGTGAAAATCTTGCTTGGGACATCCTCTTTTTCTAGAAAAAATTTTTTAGAAAAACTATAAGGAAATTTTAAGCTTCCTATCGTATACTAATAGCATCATCAAAGACCTCCTAACTTTGAATGATAAAACTCCTAAAACTTTTTCATAATAATCTCCCTATAAGAGCCACCAAAACCGGTGGCTTTTTTCTGGGAGTGAGACAGAACAATTTTTTAAAATTGTTCGTTGTCTCACCCCCGCACAGTTGATTAGGTAATCTTTGGAGCTATAAGAGCGAACAAAGATACCAATCAACCACTGCGTTATGTAATTATTACTAAACCTATTTCATCTAACCAAGCCTGATAGGGACGTAGACGAGCTTAGGTACATTGACGCAGTTCGAACGCAAGTGAGAACTACGATCTTTAAAAAATTAATGAGGTGAACTCAGAGAGTTCAACCGAACCAAAGGTACTGAAGTATTTTAACAGAGCGTAAGCTCTTTATTTTTTTGCACAAAAAAAGCCCCTTGAGAAATTCTCAAGGAGCAGTGGAATGACTACTTGCTCGTTGCATCAGACATTTTTTTGAATTTTGCTGAAATAATCGTATTTAGATTATTATGTCCATCGCGTTGTTCAATCGTCAACGTTAAAATATCTCCATCAATAGAGTATTTATACGTAGTTTCTTTAGCGACAGGTCCAATGGACATGGTTGCAAGTTGCACAATGTTGATAGCTTCTGGGAAGATAATCGTTTGGTTTGCTGTATCTAATTTACCGTTCTTCAAAACAGAATGAATTTTAGCATTACCTCTATCAAATTCATAAGTTGTATTGGGCAAGTCCTTAGCGCCATCCTGTAGATTGACTGATAATTTAATAAATTGATTTTTAATATATTCGTCTTTCGTTTGAGTCACTTTAGATGCATCTTTTTGTTTTAAGTAATCGTAGAACCTTCCAAAACCATCTGCTAGAGATACAGTATAGTCGAATTCAACAGATGTATCTGTAATGTTCAACGTTGGTTTTAAATCTTTCCATGCCTCAGGATAGATCAGCTTGATAGCCGAATCATCATTGTCAAAATCTTTAAAGGCTAAGCTACGTTCAAGAGCTGGTCGGAAGTCGATGGCTTGCCATTTTCCTTCAATTGGAACGGGGTCTTTTTGAGTAGTGCTTCCTTTACGTTTGAAGTGTAGTTCATAGTGAACTGGAAGATTATTTTTCTTCGCTTTTCCGTCAATCGTGACATAAAGCATGTCGTCTTTTAATTTGTAGTGATATGTGTTTGGCGAAACGCGATTTTCACCGAATGAGAAGAAGAATGAGTTTGCTACGGAAAGTCCTTCATCAAAGGTCATTGTTTTGGCACCTTGATCAATAGAACCCGTTGCTTCGTAGCTAAACACGCCAGTATCTTTATTCATGCTGACTTTGTATTTCTTAAAGTCGCCTGCAAATCCTTCATGAGAGTCATACATGATTTTTTTGAATTCTTCTTCAGTCTTGCCTCTAGCGTCTGTTGTGACAGTGTAGAAAGCTTTAATAAAGTTATCAATGTTATAGTCGTATTTAATCGTTGCCGTATTGTTTTCAATCTTCATGTCCATTTTGAAGTCTTTAACAGATTCAAGCAAGTGTGCAAAGTGGATTCCATGGAGGGTATAGGCTCCGATGGATTCCGTTAAAGCATCGAGAGTATCGACTAATTCCCATTCGCCATCAATCGTTTCGACTTTTGCTGTTTCTGTTTTAGCAGCATTTTTAGAGCCACTTTGTTTTTGAGAACAAGAAGCTAGTAGGAAGACTGAGAGCAGAGCAACGAATGCTAAAAATAATTTTTTATAACGTCTAATCATCGCTAGACCTCCTTAAAATAGATGATTGTATTACGCTTATATTATACGTGCAACATAATTGTTTTGCAAGGGCTTTCAAACGAATCACAATTTTGTTTTGTAACCTGACCGATTATTCAACATAAGAAACGGAAAAATTGTATGTAGTAGAGTACCCAACAGATGAAATTCTCAAGGTTTCCTAAATTATTTTTTTGCACAGAAAAGAGGCTGGGACAAAAGTCCTAGCCTCTCAATTATTTTTGGATTGTCGAGCAAGACGCAGTGGTTGAGTGGTCTCTACTACGCTGATTTCATCAGCTTTTACAGCCCTACTCAACTGTGCGGAGGTGGGACGACGAAATCGAATTCTAACGAATTACCGATTTCTGTCCCACTCTCAGTGAGCTATTTAATTAGTTTTAGGATCTGAAACTTTCTTGAATTTCATTGGATAAACGAGATGTGCTCCTGTTTCTTCGAATGTTTTTTCAGCGTAAATTGTAAGGATGTCACCATTCAATTCGTAGTGATAAGTAATTGGTACGTCTGTAGAATTTATATAAAGTGGTAGAACTCCAAAGATGTTTGGAACTTCAGGGAATACGATCGTTTTTGCATTCTCTTTTAAAACCCCATCATTTAACGTTGCAGTTAACACTTTTGTATCGTTATCAAACGTTCCAGTTTGATGTTTAAAACTTCCAAATTTCTTTTCTCTTACGCCTAGAAGGATGGCAGTTGCTTCTTCTTTTGTAGGATATTTATCTTTATTCTGTTCAGCATAAAAATCAATATACTTATTCATATCTGCACTATAAGAATAAGTTACATCTGTTCCTGTTATTTTTAGAGTCGGAACGATATCTTGGAAGGCTTCAGTAACCTTTAATCGACTATTAGCATCATCATAATAAATTAAGAAAGTACGTTCCACTGTATCTCTAAAATCTACAGCTTTCCAGTCTCCTTCAAGTGAGACTGGGGTAGGTGCTACTGTGGTAGTTTCTGCAACTGTTGTAGTCTCAGCGGTTGTTTGTTGTTTCTGTTGCTGTTGTTTCTGTTGCCCACATCCTGATACAAATAGAAGAGCAAGAAGGGAAAACATCCATAGGGAACTTTTTTTCATATTGTTCATGATTGATCACTCCTTCTAATGATTGTCTCCTACGTAATTGAAACGAAGACGTATTACTCTAAAATGACTTTGTTCATCCTTACCTTCAGCATAAAGTGTTAGTTGGTTACCTTCAACGGTGTAAGTATAAGTAATTGGTACAAGTGAATTATACGTGGTTCCCATAACAATTCTACTTAAAAATGTAGGTGTTTCAGGGAACGTAATAGTATGTTTCTGTGTATCGATTTCTCCAGTTAGAGAGTAATCATAGGCATAATTAGGTTCGTCAAGAGTAATCTTTGTATGTTTCAAATTTGGAATATAATTCTTAAATTCAGCAGTTTTATTTTTTAAATACGATTCATAATTCGCTTTGTTCTCTCCTGTTGCAAATGCTTGATCCTCATAGAGTTCTCTGTAATCAAAATGGTACTTCAATTCAACGGTTTTGTCTTTAATGGTCATCGTCATCTTAACCTTATCGAAGTCATCAAGCATTAGTACAGCGGCAAGTTTTTTGATATTAGAAGCTAGGAATACTTTCTGAATGGTCATTTGTTGGTCAGTCCATTTCCAAGTTCCTTGTTGATCCTTTGTAAGATCTTGTGGTGCTTTGATTGTTTGAGGAGATTTATTTACTTGAGAAGACTTATTTGTTTTAGAAGACTGCGATGGAGAAGACTGACATCCCGCAATAAGGAGCACTGCAAAGAATGCTAAGAAACCGAAAAGGATCTTCTTTGTTTTAGTAAACATAAATTTACCTCCTAAACGTTGTTGCTTTAATTTTATCATTAAAGGAAATAATTATAAAGTGAAATGGTGAGCGATAGATGAAGTAGAAGGGACCGTATAATAAAAAGAAAAGTTGGCGATGAGGGCAACCGTTCAACTTTTTCTAACGAACGCTAGTGAGAACCAGGATCTTTAAAAAACACATTCTATTTATAGTACCGAAGGTATCATTTTTTGCTATAATAGACTGTATGAGTAGAATTTTAGACAATGAAATCATGGGCGATGAAGAGGCCGTTGAACGGACGCTGCGCCCGCAATATTTACATGAATATATTGGTCAAGATAAGGTCAAGGACCAGCTGAAAATCTTTATTGAGGCGGCTAAGCTTCGGGATGAAGCGCTGGATCATGTCCTTCTTTTTGGCCCTCCGGGACTGGGGAAAACCACCATGGCCTTTGTCATTGCCAATGAACTGGGTGTCAATCTCAAGCAGACTTCTGGTCCTGTCATTGAAAAGGCTGGTGACTTGGTAGCCATCCTCAATGATCTAGAGCCGGGCGATGTCCTCTTTATCGATGAGATCCACCGTCTGCCTATGTCAGTCGAAGAAGTGCTTTACAGCGCTATGGAAGATTTTTACATCGACATCATGATTGGCGCTGGTGAGAGCAGCCGGAGTGTCCATCTGGACCTTCCTCCTTTCACTTTGATTGGGGCCACGACTCGAGCTGGTATGCTGTCCAATCCCTTGCGCGCTCGCTTTGGGATTACCGGACACATGGAATACTATGAGCAAGATGATTTGACAGAGATTGTCGAGCGGACCGCCGAAATCTTTGAGATGGAGATTACCCACGAAGCTGCCGAAGAGCTTTCTCTTCGTAGTCGGGGGACCCCTCGGATTGCCAACCGTTTGCTGAAGCGGGTGCGCGATTTTGCTCAGATTATGGGCGACGGCTTGATTGACGACACCATTACAGACAAGGCCCTCTCTATGCTGGATGTGGACCATGAAGGACTGGACTATGTCGATCAAAAGATCCTGCGCACCATGATTGAGATGTACGGCGGTGGCCCGGTCGGGCTTGGGACTCTATCGGTCAATATTGCCGAAGAGCGCGAGACCGTAGAAGATATGTATGAGCCTTACTTGATTCAAAAAGGCTTTATCATGCGGACCCGGACAGGGCGCGTGGCGACTCGCAAGGCTTATGAACACCTGGGTTATCCCTACAATGGAGACTAGAAGAAGATGCTGACGGAAGAAGCAATAGTAGAACAAATCCAAGCGGATCCGGAGATGATGACTGTTTTGGCTATCATTCGGGATCTCAACTTGGCAGATGCCTGGTTAGCGGCGGGCGCGGTGCGCAATTTCATCTGGAACCGGCTTTCTGGAAGATCAGGGTTTGACGCGGCGACAGATCTGGATCTGGTCTTTTATGAGCCTGCGATCAGCTATGAGGAGACGCAGCAGATTGAGCAGGAATTACAGAAGACCTATCCCCAGTACGCTTGGGAAGTGAAAAATCAAGTCTACATGCACCAGCATAGTCCGGGGACAGCTCCTTATCGCAGTGCTTGTGACGCGGTTTCCAAATACCCCGAGCAGTGTACGGCACTTGCGGTTCGCTTAAGGAAAGATGGTCAGCTAGAGCTCTTTCTTCCCTATGGGACAAGGGATATCGAAGACTTCATCGTTCAGCCGACTCCGCATTTTTTAGCCAGCCCCGAGCGTTTAGCGGTTTATACAGAGCGGATGAAAAAGAAAAATTGGCAGAGTAAATGGCCTCCATTAGAGGTTCGTTTTCCAAAATAGAGAAACAGATCAGATTTGAAAAAGGAATCTGATTTTTCTTTAAAATGATGGAGCCCCTTTGTCATCTTTCTGTCACATTTTTGTTATAATAGTAATAGTATGCTGGTTTTCCATAGTGGAAAGCGAAGAGCTCAGCTAGGTTGGGCAGTCCGAACAAGGAGTTAGGTGGAATCATGAAAAAAATCGTCTTTGTCTGCTTAGGAAATATTTGTCGGAGCCCCATGGCGGAGTTTGTCATGAAGGATTTGACGGATCAGTATGAGATTGAAAGTCGGGCCACCTCGAGCTGGGAACATGGCAATCCCATCCATAGGGGAACCCAGAAAATCTTTCGACAACACCAAGTCCCTTATGATCCAGCCAAGACGTCCTTACAGATCAAGGAAGAGGATTTTTACAACTTTGATTTGATCCTAGGGATGGACGAAAACAATGTAGCAGATCTGAAGCAAATGGCTCCTTCGGGGACAGAGCACAAGATTCATCTTTTTGCTGCTGAAAGTGTGCCAGATCCGTGGTATACCGGTGATTTTGAGGAGACCTATTCCAGAGTTCTGAGCGGCTGTAAGGCTTGGTTAGATCAGTTAGCAACTTCTTAAGAGTTTGATATGTGAGAGAATACAGAATATGAAAGAATTTTATGAGACCTATAAGGTCTATCTGACGCGAAAAAATTTAGAAATAGCAGCATTAGTCGTGATTATTCTATCTGCTTTGCTGGTTTTCCTTTCAGCCATTCCAGGTCGGGGTGTCTTGACCTTGGATAAGGGGGCGATCCGTTACGACGGAAGTTTGGTCCGTGGCAAGATGAATGGCAAGGGAACCGTCACCTTTAAAAATGGGGATACCTATACAGGTAACCTCGTCAACGGCTCTTTTAGCGGCTATGGTAAGTTTAAGTCCAAGGATGGTTGGACCTATGAAGGGCAGTTTGTTAACGGCCAGCCGGAGGGTAAAGGCACCTTAACCACAGAAGCCAACGTCGTATACAAAGGAACATTCAAGCAGGGGATTTATCAAAATGCGCATTAAATGGTTTTCACTAGTCCGTGTTACAGGACTCTTATTGGTATTGCTTTACCATTTCTTCCAAAAAGCCTTTCCTGGAGGCTTTATTGGGGTAGATATTTTCTTCACCTTCTCAGGATTTTTGATTACAGCGCTCTTGATCGATGAATTTGCGCGCAAGCAAGGAATCGACTACCTGGCATTCTTGAAACGGCGCTTTTACCGGATCGTACCACCCCTTGTCTTTATGGTCTTGGTCGTGATGCCCTTTACCTTTATGGTCCAACGGGACTACGTGGCTGGTATTGGGACTCAGATTGCGGCAGTCTTTGGTTTTGTAACCAATTTCTTTGAGATGGCAACGGGCGGTAGTTACGAAAGTAACTTCATTCCGCATCTCTTCCTTCATACCTGGAGTTTGGCTCTAGAAGTGCATTACTATGTGCTATGGGCACTTTTGGCATGGTTCTTGGCTAAGCGGGCTAAGACGGTTGGAAAGTACCGAGGCATGCTCTTCCTGGCATCCAGTGGGCTCTTTCTCTTCACCTTCTTGTCCATGTTCATCCGCGCCTTTCTGACAGCTAATTTCTCCACCATCTATTTTTCTAGCTTCACTCACATCTTCCCCTTCTTTGCGGGATCATGCCTAGCAACGGTGACAGGGATTGCCAATGTCAGCCCGAACTTTACAAAGCTGGTGCAGTCTTGGAGCATGAAAAAGACCTTATCGGTCTTTGGTGGAAGCTTTGCCTTCTTGTTTGTGCTCAGTCTTTTCTTGCCATTTGATAGCTTGTGGACCTATCTATTTGGTTTTTTAGCAGCGACAATCGCAGCTTGTGCCATGATTCTGTCGGCCCGCATTCTCCATGAAAAGACGCCAGATAAAAAAGAACCAGCCATCCTCAATTTCTTGGCAGATACTAGTTATGGTGTCTACCTTTTCCACTGGCCTTTCTTTATCATCTTCTCTCAACATTTGGGAAATATGATGGCAGCCCTTGTGACGACGATCGTTTCCTTGATTCTAACGGCTCTGTCCTTCTATATTTTGGAGCCAACCATTGCAGGCAAGGAGCCTCGGGTCTTTGGTATGAAGATGGATCTCAGTTTTTTGACCAAGCCGATCTTTTACCTCATGATTCCACTGGCTCTCTTGATGGTTGGAATCTCCGCCTTTGCACCAACCGTCGGAGCTTTTGATGAGAGTTTGGTAGTGAGTGGGCTCAATCAAGCAGATAGCAAAATGCAGGTCACACGGACGCAGGTGGACAATGCGACGGCAACAGACTATAACGTCTCAAATGGTGTGACCATGATCGGTGATTCGGTTAACTTGCGAGCGCAGGACTACCTGACTAAAGCCATCCCGGGTATCCAGATTGATGCGGTGGTGAGCCGTCAGTTGGAAAATGGAATGAAGGTCTTTGAGACCGATATCTCCAATAAAGTTCTCCTAAAAAATGTGGTCATTGCCCTAGGAACCAATACCGTCAGCAACTACAAAGAATTGCTGGATCAGTATGTTGAGAAACTTCCAAAAGGCCGTCGCTTGATCCTTGTGACACCATATGATGGTCGCTATGCCAACGATCAGTCCAGTGAATCGGTTCAAACGCGTCTTTATGAGTTGGAACTAGCCAAGAAATACGACTTTATCACCATTGCGGACTGGTACCAAGTAGCAATTGAAAATCCAAATATTTGGGTGGGAACAGACTCTGTTCACTTCAATATGGAAACCAATGGTGGGGAACTCTATGCTCAAACAGTCAAAGAAGCCCTTGATAAGGCCGAAAAAGGTCCGGTCAAGAAGTAACACTGCTTCTCTGAAACTGAAACAAAACAAATCCTAACAAAATAAAACAAAAAGCAACTTTATACTTGTGAAAAGTTGCTTTTTTTAGTAAGATTAAGAAAACGCTTACAAAAACCAATTGAAAATATCACTTTGTGAAGAAAAATTATTTTTGATATTTTTTTCACAAACCGGCAGCTAGATCCTACTGGCTAAGAGATTCTTGACAAAACATTCACAAACTTTTAAAAAATCTTTGTGAATGTTGCTTGAAAGTGTTTACAAAAAGCTCAAAATAGAGTACAATTATATTGTGAAAAAATTAACAAATCGAAATTTCTTACACTATTCTTGAAAGTTTCTGAAAACAGGAAAAAGTTCCGGAAAAGGATAAGGGTTTCAAACATTGGAGGAAAGCATCAAATGGCTGATAAAAAAACTCTCTCACCTGAAGAAAAGAAACTCGCTGCTGAAAAACACGTAGACGAGTTGGTGCAAAAAGCGCTGGTGGCGCTTGAAGAAATGCGCAAATTGAACCAGGAGCAAGTGGACTACATTGTAGCGAAAGCATCTGTAGCTGCTCTTGATGCACACGGTGAGCTCGCTCTTCATGCCTATGAAGAAACTGGTCGTGGGGTCTTTGAAGACAAAGCAACCAAGAACTTGTTCGCTTGTGAACACGTTGTGAACAACATGCGTCACACCAAGACAGTTGGTGTCATTTCAGAAGATGACGTCACTGGTTTAACGCTGATTGCAGAGCCAGTCGGAGTTGTCTGCGGGATCACTCCTACAACCAACCCTACTTCAACAGCAATCTTTAAAGCGTTGATTTCCTTGAAGACACGGAACCCTATCGTCTTTGCCTTCCACCCATCTGCTCAAGAATCATCTGCTCATGCGGCACGAATCGTACGCGATGCAGCAATTGCAGCTGGAGCACCTGAGAACTGTGTGCAATGGATTACCCAACCTTCTATGGAAGCAACTAGTGCCCTGATGAACCATGAAGGGGTTGCGACCATCCTTGCGACCGGTGGTAACGCCATGGTAAAAGCTGCTTATTCTTGTGGAAAACCAGCTCTTGGGGTAGGTGCCGGAAACGTTCCTGCTTACGTTGAAAAATCAGCCAATATCCGCCAAGCAGCACACGATATCGTCATGTCTAAATCATTTGACAACGGTATGGTCTGTGCGTCTGAACAAGCGGTCATCATCGATAAAGAAATCTACGATGAGTTTGTTGAAGAATTCAAATCTTACCACACTTACTTTGTCAACAAAAAAGAAAAAGCCCTTCTTGAAGAGTTCTGCTTCGGCGTAAAAGCCAACAGCAAGAACTGTGCAGGTGCGAAATTGAATGCGGACATCGTTGGGAAACCAGCAGCATGGATCGCTGAACAAGCTGGCTTCACTGTACCAGAAGGAACCAATATCCTTGCGGCAGAATGTAAAGAAGTTGGTGAAAAAGAACCGTTGACTCGTGAAAAATTGTCACCAGTCATCGCTGTTTTGAAATCTGAAAGCCGTGAAGACGGAATTAACAAAGCTCGCCAAATGGTTGAATTCAACGGTCTTGGTCACTCAGCAGCCATCCATACTGCTGATGAAGAATTGACCAAAGAATTTGGTAAAGCAGTTAAAGCTATTCGTGTGATCTGCAACTCTCCTTCGACTTTCGGTGGTATCGGGGATGTTTACAATGCCTTCTTGCCATCATTAACACTTGGATGTGGTTCTTACGGACGCAACTCTGTTGGGGACAACGTTAGTGCCATCAACCTCTTGAATATCAAAAAAGTCGGACGCCGGAGAAATAACATGCAATGGATGAAACTTCCTTCAAAAACATACTTTGAACGTGATTCAATTGAATACCTACAAAAATGTCGTGACGTTGAACGTGTCATGATCGTTACAGACCACGCTATGGTAGAGCTTGGTTTCCTTGATCGTATCATCGAACAGCTTGACCTTCGTCGCAACAAGGTGGTTTACCAAATCTTTGCAGACGTAGAACCAGATCCAGATATCACAACTGTTGAACGTGGTACAGAGATCATGCGTGCCTTCAAACCAGATACGATCATTGCTCTCGGTGGTGGATCACCAATGGATGCGGCCAAAGTTATGTGGCTCTTCTACGAACAACCAGAAGTGGACTTCCGTGACTTGGTACAAAAATTCATGGATATCCGTAAACGTGCCTTCAAGTTCCCATTGCTTGGTAAGAAGACTAAATTTATTGCGATCCCAACAACATCTGGTACAGGATCTGAAGTAACTCCATTTGCCGTTATCTCTGATAAAGCAAACAACCGTAAATACCCAATCGCAGACTACTCATTGACTCCAACAGTTGCCATCGTAGACCCTGCCTTGGTATTGACAGTTCCAGGATCTGTTGCAGCAGACACTGGTATGGACGTCTTGACGCACGCGACAGAAGCTTACGTATCACAAATGGCTAGCGACTTCACAGATGGTCTTGCTCTTCAAGCTATTAAACTTGTCTTTGAAAACTTGGAAAGCTCAGTCAAGAATGCGGACTTCCATTCACGCGAAAAGATGCACAATGCGTCAACCATCGCAGGTATGGCCTTCGCCAATGCCTTCCTCGGTATTTCTCACTCAATGGCCCACAAGATCGGTGCGCAATTCCACACCATCCACGGACGGACCAATGCCATCTTGCTTCCATACGTTATCCGCTACAACGGTACACGCCCAGCTAAGACAGCTACATGGCCTAAGTACAACTACTACCGTGCAGATGAAAAATACCAAGATATCGCTCGTATGCTAGGACTTCCATGCTCTACTCCAGAAGAAGCCGTTGAAGCTTACGCAAAAGCTGTATACGAACTCGGTGAACGCTGTGGTATCGAAATGAACTTCAAAGCACAAGGCATCGATGAAAAAGAATGGAAGAAACATTCTCGTGAATTGGCCTTCCTTGCTTACGAAGATCAATGTTCACCAGCCAACCCACGTCTTCCAATGGTAGACCATATGCAAGAAATCATCGAAGATGCTTACTATGGTTACAAGGAACGTCCAGGACGTCGTAAATAAGACGCCAAGGAACAACTGATGTTTATCAGCTATCCCTCACTCGTAAGAGTGGGGGATTTTTGCTATTTGGGTCTAAAACTCGTTTTTTCATAAAAAATTAGACTTTTTTTCAGAAATTGTGTTATTTTTATAGCATTCCGAGCTATTTTATGTTACCCTATAGTGTGTGAATCTGCCTGTAGCTGAAGGGTTATGATCCCTTTTCAGTTATAGGAAACGAAAAAACAAATCCAGGAAAGGAGGCCATCTCAAATGGAGTTAGAAGGTGACGTGCAAGGAAGACAAGATCAGGCACAGAAAATTATTGAAATGCCCCAACGAGATCGGGAAACTTTCACTTCAGAAAATCAGCCATCATCTGCTTCGGTGGTCTCCATGTATGGGCAGGAAAAGCCAAGCATTTCTAGCCTCCATCAGCAACTAGCGAGCGCGTCTGGGACCCAGACCATTCAATTGCGGGAGGAATTGGTGTTGGCAGTAGCGCAGAATGCTTCAGCGCAAGCAACTGCCTTTGAGGCAGAAGTCAAGGATAAGCTGGAAGAGGCCAAGGAGACGGTTTCTCATAAGGTCGCTGAGGTGTCACAAATGGCCCACAGCATGGCCCAATTTTTAACAGACGCAGAAGTGGAGCAACTATTAGGAGAGTTCTCCATGGATGCTTGTTGGGACCAAGCGGTAGAGGCGGAGAACCTCGCCCAAGCAAAGGCCTATTCCACTCGCTTGTCAGATTTGGCAGGTCAGCTGGAGGCTGCATCAGCTCAATTGGTGGACTTGGACAAGGGACAAGCGACGGCCTTTGATTTTTCATAAGTAGGAGAAAAAGATGTTAGAGATCCTGGGAGAGGACAGAGAACGAATTGAGGAGCTCCATCGAGAGATTAAAAAGGAGCAAGAGCGGATTGCGATCAGAAGTTTGATTGCAACGCAGAAAGCCTTGATGATGTTGGAAGGGATGAGTTTGCAGGTAACCTTGGGCGGTCAATCCGAAAAGATGCGCTCTTTTGCTACAACGATCCTCGTTAGTGATTTGAAAGATGGATTTACAGGAGGAGCAGCGGACGCGGTAGAAACAGCACTGAAAGCAGTGAAGAAGCCGATTTTATTGAGTCCGATTAAAGGAGGTATGTGATGTACCATTCAGGAAATAGTGAATTAGAACAACTAGAAGATCGACATTACCGCTTCAATCAAAAGCTCAGTGAGTTGGAGTGGGATTATGCGGATATGCGTATGGATGTCCGCCAACATACAGAAAATTTAGTGGACTGGCTAAGTGCCCTGCATTTTCAAGCCCCAAGTGCGGAGGCTCAAAGTGGCTTAGAGCGTTTATTTGCCTTGCAAGAAGAGTTTGAGGCAGAGCTCAAGCGCTATGAAGAGCGTTTAGAAGAAGAGCGTGAGCGCGAGCAGCAAGAGTACTACAAGCAGCGTCAACAATTAGAACAAGGTGATTGAAACATTCCTCTGGTAGAGATAAGAGGAATGTTTTTGTTTGCCCAAAAAACTTTTAAAAATGTGCTCATAAATTCTTGCAAGCGCTTACTTAGCATGTTATAATATTCACAAAGAAACGAAAATAAAATGGTTTTATCAAACCAACAAAAAAGGAGTCGCTTATGAAAGCTGCAACTTATGTATCTGCAGGCAATCTGCAACTGCTGGATCAACCAAAACCAGTGATCAAAAATCCAACGGATGCCATTGTGCGTGTCTTGAAGACAACCATCTGTGGGACAGACCTTCACATCCTAGGAGGAGATGTGCCAGCTTGTAAAGAAGGCACGATTTTAGGCCACGAAGGAATCGGGATCGTCGAAGAAGTCGGCGATGCAGTGAATAACTTCAAGGTAGGCGACAAGGTCATCATCTCTTGTGTCACAGCTTGTAATACCTGCTACTACTGTAAACGTAGTTTGCCTTCTCACTGTGAAGATGGTGGTTGGATTTTGGGTCACTTGATCAACGGAACCCAAGCAGAGTATGTCCACATTCCACATGCGGATGGTAGTCTTTATCATGCGCCTGAAACTGTGGATGACGAAGCCTTGGTCATGCTCTCAGATATTCTCCCAACCTCTTATGAAATCGGGGTCCTCCCATCTCATGTAAAACCTGGGGACAATGTCTGTATCGTTGGAGCTGGTCCGATCGGTCTTGCAGCTCTCTTGACTGTGCAGTTCTTCTCACCAGCTACGATTATCATGGTGGACTTGTCTGAATCTCGTCTTGAAGCGGCTAAGAAATTTGGAGCAACTCACACCATCTGCTCCAGCGATATCGCTGAAATCAAGGCCTTTATCAATGAAGTGACCGAAGGTCGTGGTGTCGATATCTCCATGGAATGTGTGGGCTATCCTGCTACCTTTGATGTCTGCCAAAACGTCATCTCTGTCGGTGGACACATCGCTAATGTCGGTGTCCACGGAAAACCGGTTAGCTTCAATTTGGATGATTTGTGGATCAAGAACATTACCCTCAACACCGGTCTTGTCAATGCCAATACTACTGAAATGTTACTCAATGTCTTGAAATCAGGCAAGATCGATGCGACTAAGCTCATCACCCACCACTTCAAACTCTCAGAAGTTGAAAAAGCCTATGATGTCTTTAAACATGCGGGTGAAAACCATGCTCTCAAGGTGATTATCGAAAATGATATCAGTGAATGAAGTGGCAACTAATATTTGTTCATAGTTTTTTTAGACGAGGCTGGGACAAAAGTCCTAGCCTCTCAATTATTTTTGGATTGTCGAGCAAGACGCAGTGGTTGAGTGGGCTCTACTACGCTGATTTCATCAGTTTTTACAGCCCTACTCAACTGTGCGGAGGTGGGACGACGAAATCGAATTCTAACGAATTACCGATTTCTGTCCCACTCTCTATTTTCAACCCCAAATAGCCCATGATTCCTTGCAAAATAAATTTGTTGTCTTATAATAGAAGTACAGAAAACGATTACATAAAGAGAAAGGTGTGATCTTATGAAACGGTTTTGTTATCATCGTGAATTCTGGATGGACTTCCATTTCTGGATCTTGGTCTTGCTTTTAGTGGCTGTAGCTTTGACGATGCGGGCTCCGCTTTCGGTAGTTAGCCTGGCTTATCTTGCTTTTGTTGGGATTTTGATCCTTCTTCAGGTCTTTCAACCGTCTGTATCGACACGGCAGTATCCAGAAGGTAGCTACCATTTCAATTGGACCTTTTATCGCGATACCCGACTGTATATCAATCTCTTTTTACTAGCAGGTCTCTTGGCAGGCCCAATGGCTTCATCGGATATGGTCTATTGGATCTTGCTTGGAGCCGTCGTTGGCTCTATTGGCTTTGTATTTGTCGTAAAGGAAAAAGCGACCCAAAAGATGGCCTAAGGAATCACCATGTCCTAGATCTCTGAAACTAGTTTCAGAGATCTTTTTATTTTGCCCTAAAATGTGAAACTATAATCCAATTGCACGATTAATATTGTAAGCGCTTTAAAAATAGATTATAATCAATTTACAAGTACTCGAGTTGCCTTATTATCAAAGGAGTAGGAGTTATGTCAAAGATTACAAAAGATGAACTGATTGAACAAATCAAAGACGGCATCATTGTTTCTTGTCAAGCTCTCCCTCATGAACCGCTCTATACAGAAGCAGGAGGAGTCATTCCTCTCTTAGTAAAAGCGGCTGAGCAGGGTGGAGCTGTCGGAATCCGAGCCAATAGTGTCCGGGATATCAAGGAAATCAAGGAAGTGACCAAGTTACCGATCATTGGGATTATCAAACGTGATTACCCACCTGAAGAACCCTTTATCACGGCGACTATGAAAGAAGTCGATGAGCTGGCAGCTTTGGATATCGCAGTCATTGCGCTTGATTGTACCAAACGGCCGCGTCATGATGGCCTTTCGATTAGTGACTTTATCCATCAAGTCAAAGAGAAATATCCTGACCAACTCTTGATGGCTGATATCTCTACTCTGGAAGAAGGATTGACAGCTGTCGAAGCGGGAGTGGACTTTGTCGGAACGACCCTTTCGGGCTATACGGACTACAGTCCAAAGGTTGATGGTCCAGATTTTGAACTGATTCATCGTCTCTGCCAAGCAGGAGTAGATGTCATCGCAGAAGGCAAGATCCACTATCCGGATCAAGCCAAGAAAATCCATGATCTCGGGGTTCGCGGCATCGTTGTAGGTGGTGCCATTACTCGACCAAAAGAGATTACAGAGCGCTTCGTCGCAGCCTTAAAATGAGTAAACAAAACAGTAGATTGAAGGAGGAGGAGACCGAATAGAGAGTAGTCGAATCTGAAACATGAACAAGAATAGGCGTCCTCATTGAGGATAACCCCCTGTAAGAGTAATCTTACCGTAAATTGTGAGGAGAAATCACATGAAAATGAAAAAAGTATTGTGCTCGTTGGTAGCTGGTGCAGCTCTTCTAGCACTCGCAGCTTGTGGCTCTAGCGGAGGATCAAAATCAGAATCTTCTGGTGGAAATTCTGGTAAAACAGAAATCACTTGGTGGGCCTTCCCAGTCTTTACTCAAGAAAAAGCAGAAGATGGTGTTGGAACCTACGAAAAATCAATTATTGCAGCTTTTGAAAAAGCAAATCCAGATATCCACGTGAATTTGGAAACGATTGACTTCAAGTCAGGTCCTGAAAAGATCACAACGGCTATTGAAGCAGGAACTGCTCCAGATGTGCTCTTTGATGCACCTGGACGGATCATTCAGTATGGTAAAAATGGAAAATTGGCTGATTTGAACGATCTCTTTACCGAAGATTTTGTCAAAGATGTCAATAATGAAAATATCATTCAAGCCAGCAAGGCAGGCGACACAGCTTACATGTATCCAATTAGTTCAGCACCATTCTACATGGCGATGAATAAGAAGATGCTCAAAGATGCAGGCGTGTTGGATCTTGTCAAAGAAGGCTGGACAACAGACGACTTTGAAAAAGTATTGAAAGCTTTGAAAGACAAAGGTTATACACCAGGATCACTCTTCAGTAATGGTCAAGGTGGAGACCAAGGAACTCGTGCCTTCATTGCTAACCTTTATGGCGGTTCTGTTACTGATGAAAAAGTAACCAAGTATACAACAGATGATCCAAAATTTGTCAAAGGTTTGGAAAAAGCTTCTAAATGGATCGATGACGGCTTGATGATGAATGGTTCTCAATTCGATGGTGGAGCAGACATCCAAAACTTTGCGAATGGTCAAACTTCTTACACTATCTTGTGGGCGCCTTCACAAAACGGTATCCAAGCTAAATTGTTGGATGCAAGTAAGGTCGAAGTAGTAGAAGTGCCATTCCCATCTGACTCAGGCAAGCCAAAATTGGAATACCTTGTCAATGGATTTGCAGTCTTCAATAATAAAGATGAAAAGAAAATTGCTGCTGCTAAGAAATTTGTACAGTTCATCGCAGACGACAAAGAATGGGGTCCAAAAGATGTTGTGCGTACAGGAGCTTTCCCAGTTCGTAGTTCATTTGGTAAGTTGTACGATGACAAACGGATGGAAACCATCAGCACTTGGACAAAATACTACTCACCATACTACAACACAATCGACGGTTTTGCAGAAATGCGTACACTTTGGTTCCCAATGTTGCAATCTGTTTCAAACGGGGATGAAAAAGCAGAACCAGCTTTGAAGACATTTACTGAAAAAGCAAACGAAACGATCAAGAAAAAATAGATCATCTATGAAACTCAAATGATCCTTTCATAGAAATAAGAAAGCATAGGCCCCCTCGATTTCTTATCTCCATACGTAGATTGAAAGAGGGGGCCTTCATATTTTCACTCTCCTAATTATCATATGTAGAAAGGCGCAGTGCCATCCATTCCACATAGGAATCAAGGAAAAAATAGAAAAAGAACACTAGGAGGTGCCTTACTGTGAAGGTAAACAAAATCCGAATGAGGGAGACGCTCGTTTCCTACGCATTCCTAGCACCCATTTTAATCTTCTTTACGGTCTTTGTCCTAGCCCCCATGATCATGGGATTTGTGACAAGTTTCTTCAACTATTCTATGACATCCTTTAAGTTTGTCGGTTTAGAAAATTATTCCCGCATGTTTGCGGATAAGGTCTTTGTGAAGTCCTTGATCAATACCGTCATCATCGTTATCGGATCCGTTCCGATCGTCGTATTGTTCTCCTTGTTTGTGGCTTCTCAGACCTACCATCAAAATGCGATTGCGCGTTCCTTCTATCGTTTCGTCTTCTTCCTTCCAGTTGTTACAGGGAGTGTAGCGGTAACGGTTGTATGGAAATGGATCTATGATCCACTATCAGGGATTTTGAACTTTGTATTGAAATCTGGACATGTCATCAACCAAAACATTTCTTGGTTGGGGGACAAGCACTGGGCTTTGATGGCCATCATTATCATCTTGTTGACCACCTCTGTTGGTCAACCGATCATCCTCTACATCGCAGCTATGGGAAATATTGATAATTCTCTCGTAGAAGCAGCGCGTGTTGACGGTGCGACAGAATTTCAAGTTTTCTGGAAGATCAAATGGCCAAGCTTGTTGCCAACAACTCTTTATATTGCCATCATTACGACCATTAACTCTTTCCAATGTTTCGCCTTGATCCAATTGTTGACATCCGGTGGTCCTAACTACTCAACGAGTACCCTTATGTACTACCTCTATGAAAAAGCCTTTAAACTCTCTGAATACGGTTATGCCAACACCATGGGTGTCTTCCTTGCGGTGATGATTGCCATTATCAGTTTTGCGCAATTCAAGATCCTCGGAAACGACGTAGAATACTAAAGAAAGGAGCCTCAGATGAAACCAACACAAAAGAAACCCATCACTGCCTTTACAGTGATTTCAACGATCATTTTGCTCCTTTTGACAGTCTTGTTTATTTTCCCATTTTATTGGATTTTGACAGGGGCCTTTAAGTCTCAGCCAGATACCATTATGATCCCACCTCAGTGGTGGCCAAAGACACCAACCATGGAAAACTTCCAACAGTTGATGGTACAAAACCCAGCCCTACAATGGTTGTGGAATAGTGTCTTCATCTCCCTTGCAACCATGCTTTTGGTGTGTATGACCTCTTCCTTGGCAGGATATGTCTTGGCTAAGAAACGCTTCTATGGGCAACGAATTCTCTTTGCTATCTTTATCGCGGCCATGGCTCTTCCGAAACAAGTTGTCTTAGTTCCATTGGTACGGATTATTAACTTTATGGGGATCCATGATACCCTTGCAGCGGTTATTCTACCATTGGTTGGATGGCCATTCGGGGTCTTCTTGATGAAGCAATTTAGTGAAAACATCCCAACAGAACTCTTAGAATCTGCTAAGATCGATGGTTGTGGAGAGTTGCGGACTTTCTGGAGCGTTGCCTTCCCAATTGTCAAGCCGGGATTTGCAGCCCTTGCCATCTTTACCTTTATCAACACCTGGAACGACTACTTTATGCAATTGGTAATGCTGACCTCTCGGCAAAACTTGACCATTTCCTTAGGGGTAGCAACCATGCAGGCTGAAATGGCCACCAACTATGGCTTGATCATGGCTGGGGCAGCCCTAGCTGCAGTGCCAATCGTTACGGTCTTCCTCGTGTTCCAAAAATCCTTTACACAAGGGATTACCATGGGAGCGGTCAAAGGATAAGTCGTCTGCTTGGACAAACGATAGTTGTGTGCAGATCCGTTTTCTAGGCTGAAAAGTATCGAAAGGATGAGAATATGATATTTGATGATTTAAAAAACATCACCTTTTACAAAGGAATCCACCCCAATCTGGATCAGACCATTGATTTTCTCTATGAGCATCGGAAGGATTCTTTTGAATTGGGG
Organism: Streptococcus taoyuanensis; assembly: GCF_029589235.1. Taxonomy (NCBI): domain Bacteria; kingdom Bacillati; phylum Bacillota; class Bacilli; order Lactobacillales; family Streptococcaceae; genus Streptococcus; species Streptococcus taoyuanensis. The sequence goes on along the minus strand of NZ_JARQVW010000012.1, from coordinate 16,769 downwards.
AAATATGATATTGATGGGGATAAGGTCTTTCTCGTCGTTCAAGAAAATACCCTCAATAAAGAAGAAAATGATCGCTTTGAACACCACAAAAAATATGCCGATTTGCATTTATTAGTAGAAGGGCATGAGTTTTCGAGTTATGGATCTCGTGTGACAGGTGAGGCGCTCGCATTTGACGAAGCATCGGACATCGGTTTTGTCCATTGCCAGGAGTCTTATCCGCTTCATCTAGGCTATCATAATTTTGCGATTTTCTTTCCAGGGGAGCCTCACCAGCCCAATGGCTATGCAGGGCAAGAAGATATCGTGAAAAAATATCTATTTAAAATTGCGATCGATTGATCACGTTAGAAAGGAGTGCCTATGTCATCTAAGGGGGCAGGATTGATCAAAACCGTTTTTAACACGGACAATGTAGTGATGCGTATCAGTGAGAAGATCCTCGACTTGGTAACTGTTAATCTTTTATTTGTGCTAAGTTGTTTACCAGTTCTCACGATTGGAATTGCGAAAATTAGTTTGTATCAGACCTTATTTGCCATTAAGCACCAGCGTCGTGTTCCGGTGATTCGTAGTTATGCGAAGGCTTTTCGGGACAATTGGAAAATAGGCTTGCAACTAGGAAGTTTAGAACTGATTGTTGCAGGTATTTGTCTCTTTGATTTATTCTTATTTTGGGGGCAAACTTCCCTAGCTTTCCAAGCTTTGAAAACCATTTGTTTAGGCCTCTTTCTCTTTCTTGTGTTGATCTTATTGGCTGCTTATCCTATTGCGGCCCGCTACCAATTGGATTGGAAAGAGTGTTTGCAAAAAGCCATGATTGTGACAGGCTTACATTTTCCTTGGTTCTTCGTCATGGGAAGTGCTCTCTTACTTCTATGTATGGCTCTTGCAAGCTCGGTTTTAGCTTTCCTATTGGGACTCATGATCTTTTTCTTGTTCGGCTTTTCAAGCTTGGTTTTTGCACAAGTTGGATTAATGGAAAAGATTTTTGCCCAGTACCAAGAATAAAATGAATTTATTAGTGACAAAAGGAGAAAAAATGTCAGATTTAAAAAAATATGAAGGAGTCATCCCCGCTTTTTACGCCTGCTATGATGACCAAGGAGAAATTAGCCCGGAGCGGGTACGTGCGCTGGTAGAATATTTTATCGCGAAAGGTGTGCAGGGCTTGTATGTCAACGGATCCTCTGGCGAATGTATCTACCAGAGCGTGGCCGACCGCAAGCTGATTCTAGAAGAAGTGATGGCAGTAGCTAAAGGGAAATTGACCATCATTGCTCACGTAGCCTGCAACAACACCAAGGATAGCGTGGAATTGGCACGACATGCGGAAGAATTAGGAGTGGATGCCATTGCGGCCATTCCACCGATCTATTTCCGCTTGCCAGAATACAGTGTGGCCCACTACTGGAATGAAATCAGTGCAGCCGCACCCAATACAGACTTTGTCATCTACAATATCCCGCAATTGGCAGGGGTCGCTTTGACACCGAGCCTTTACAAGGAAATGTTGAAAAACCCACGGGTGATTGGGGTGAAAAATTCTTCGATGCCTGTTCAGGACATTCAAACCTTTGCTTCTTTAGGAGGCGACGACCACATTGTCTTTAACGGCCCAGATGAACAATTCTTAGGTGGCCGTCTCATGGGAGCACATGCTGGGATCGGTGGTACCTATGGTGCGATGCCAGAACTCTTCTTGAAGCTCAATCAGCTGATTGTTGAGAAAGACTTAGAGACTGCGCGTGCCTTGCAGTTTGCCATCAATGACATTATTGGAGTCTTGACATCTGCTCATGGCAATATGTATGCGGTCATCAAAGCGGTTTTGCGCATTAATGAAGGTTTGGACTTGGGATCTGTTCGCTCCCCTTTGACGCCAGTAGTAAAAGCGGATCAAGAAGTGATTCAACGTGCTGCTCAACTCATTCAGGACACAAAAGCCAGATTCCTTTAATCAAAGGAGGTCTAGATGAATCCATATGTTGTAATTGATATCGGAGGGACCAGTATCAAGTATGGTCTAGCCGATGCAAAAGGGCAACTCCTAGAGACCCATGAAATGCCAACGGAGGCTCAAAAAGGAGGACCTCACATTCTTAACACAACAAAGGAAATCGTAGCCCGTTATTTGAAGAAGCATCCCTTGGCAGGGGTGGCGATTTCTTCGGCCGGAATGGTAGATCCTGATAAGGGAGAAATCTTTTATGCCGGCCCACAAATTCCCAACTATGCAGGCACCCAATTCAAAAAGGAAATCGAAGAGACCTTTCAGATCCCTTGCGAGATTGAAAATGATGTCAACTGTGCCGGTCTCGCAGAGGTCACCACAGGCCATGCAAAAGGATCGAACAATGCTGTTTGTCTGACGATTGGGACAGGGATCGGCGGTTGCCTCTTGCTCGATGGTCAGGTCTTTCATGGCTTTAGCAATTCAGCCTGTGAGGTTGGCTATCTTCATTTGCCAGATGGTGCCTTTCAGGATCTAGCTTCAACGACGGCTTTGGTCGAGTATGTGGCAGAACATCACGGTGATCCTGTGGAACAGTGGAATGGCCGCCGGATCTTTAAGCAGGCAACAGAAGGAGATAAGATCTGTATGGCTGGAATTGATCGAATGGTGACCTACCTTGGCAAAGGACTGGCCAATATCGTTTATGTGGTCAATCCAGAGGTCATCGTTCTTGGAGGGGGGATTATGGCCCAGGAAGCCATCCTCAAGCCAAAAATCTATCAAGCCCTGTGTGCCGAACTGGTTCCTAGCCTAGCAGATAAGATCCGTTTGGAATTTGCCCACCATCAAAACGCTGCGGGTATGTTGGGGGCCTACTACCACTTTAGACAAAAACATGAAACATAAAACAAGTCGCGCTGGCGACTTGTTTTTGATTCATCAAAAAAAGCATGAAAGATGAAGAAAACCAGATCTTTCATGCTTTTTAAATAGGGAGACCATATTAAGATTTTCGAGAACGTTGACTAGAAAGTTTTTTGTTTTCCCAGTAGCTATTAAAGACAATTTCCTTTTGTTCTCGGCTTTTATTAAGGAAATGAGCATAGATCAAATCGACCACAATGAGGAGTGGTAAAATAGCAGAAATTCGATCGATATAGGTACTACTAGGAAGAGGTGCGGCCGGTAACACTTCTGTGAATCCTTGGTGGATGGCAGCCGGGTTAGCCGTCACAAGAACCGTTTTAGCCCCTTTTTCTTTGGCGTCCAGGAGACTGTCTGTAATGGAGTTGGTGCCTCCTGACAATGAGAAACCGATGACTAAACAAGAGGAATCGAGAATGCTGGTCGTCCAAGCAAAGCCATCTTGATCAGTCAGGGCTTCACAAACGACGCCCAGTCGCATAAAGCGCAATTTCATTTCTCGAGCGACTAAACCGGAACTACCGATCCCGAAGAAATAGACTCGGTCTACTTGACCGATTAGTTCAGCTACCCGATCTAATTGGGAATCTTTTACCAGACTTTCAGTGACGTTACTGATATGGTGGTAGCGTTGCAAGACGCTGAGAGTGAGTTCGTCATGCACTTGCACCTGTTTTTGATTTTTGGTTTCTTCGTTAAAATGATAGACAAACTCCCGATAGCCGGAAAAACCACATTTTTGAGAGAAACGCGTTAAAGCTGCCTTTGAAACATGGAGTAACTCCGTTACACGAGAAGAGGACAGGGAGTGCTGTCGTGCTTCGGATGATAAAAAATATTGGGCAATGTCGCGTTCCATATCTGTTAACTCAGCTTCATGGCTGGCGATAATGGCGCGTAAATCTTGGTCTTGTTTCACAGCAATCCTCCTTTCTCACGAGATGAAATAACAGGATACTCCTATAATATATTACACATTATAACATGGGTAACCGCTTTATTCAAGTAAAAGAAATCAAGAAATACTGAAACTAGGAACAGGATAGGAGAAAAGAAGAGAACGCTTCCAATCCTGGCAGTAGTGGCTTGTTGGTTATCCACAATTTTCTGAAAATTTCCGGTTGGGCCTGAACAAACGATATGAATTGTGGTATAATTTAAGATAATTGTACTGTTGTTGGAAGAACAATGGTTGAATAAGGAGGTGTGACGATGTCGAATGCAACACTCGAGATGATGCAAGAGATCGAGCAAGCTGCTCAGGGCGTGATCGTAGGCTATGAAGCTCAAGTTGAACAAATCCGAACGGATTCGCGCGATCGCCTTGCAACAGTGGCACAGCATTACGATGAGGAAACCAAGCAATTGGTCACAGAGGCAGAAAAAAACGCCCAGGAAAGACTCGTCCGTTTAACGAAAGATCTGGAAGAAACGGTTGCGCGCAATGATGCCAAGGTACAACAGGCGATGACCGATAAGCGAGCTGGGTTAGTTGAAGCCATTGTAGAAAAGGTGGTAGCAAGCTATGGCCGTTAGTCAGATGCAAAAACTGTCCCTCATCTTACCCAAAGATGACTTGGACAGTCTCCTACTAGCGCTACAGTCTGAGGCAAAAATCCAGATTTATGACCTCAGTGAGCATGAAGAATGGCAGGCTGCCTTTGAGGCAAATACCTTGTCTCAACCCTTGACAGAGGACAATCGTCAAGCTTTGGTAGAGCTGCAAAAACGTCAAGAACAAGTTGAAAAAATGATTCAGACTCTGGAGCCTTATATGCCTGAGAAAAAGGCCCTGCAAGCTCTGAAGGAAGAACCCTTAAGCTTGTCTTTTGATGACTTGCAGGCCCACGGGATGATTCGAGATGAGGATCTTCTATTGACCAAGTTGAAACGCCAATTGCGCGTGTTAGACAAGGCTCGTCAGAAGATTGCGGATGCAAAGGGAGAGATAGAGCGCTTAGAAAAATGGCGACCGTTAGAAGTGACGCCAGCTGCTCTCGCTACTTTTCACTATGTGCATGGCTTGATCGGGACGATCCCAAATAGCGATACAGACGCTGTTCGCTCTTCCTTAAAAGCTCATCCTGAGCTGGAGTTAGAAGAAGTCTTTACGTCTGAAACCGAACACGGCTATGTCATCTTGTATCGTTCGGGAGATCGTGTAGCTGTTCAGGAGCTTTTAGAAGACCATGGGTTCAAAGAATTGGACTATGAAGAAGAGCAGGTCCCGGCCGCCTACTTGGATCGCCTAGAAGGGGAAATCAAAGAGCAAGAAGCTGTCGTTGCAGCAACCCTAGCCGAGTTACAAAACTCCCAGAAGGAACTGGACCAGCTCAAGTACCAGATGGATTACTTGCTGAGTTTGGGAGCTCGTGAGGAAGCTAAGTCGCTTCTTGCTAGTACGCAAAGCTTGGTAGCCCTAGAGGGTTGGATTGAAACCTCCCAAGTGGCCTCATTGCGAGACTTCTTGCAAGAAGGTTTTGGTTCTCGAGTCTTACTAGAGACACGCGATGTGACGGAAAAAGATTGGGATGACGTTCCGATCCAGTTGCGAAATAATGCCTTGGTAGAACCTTTTGAATTAGTCACAGAGATGTACGCCCTGCCTAAGTATTACGAGAAAGATCCGACACCGATCGTTTCTCTCTTCTACTTTGTTTTCTTTGGCATGATGGTCGCAGATATCGGTTATGGACTGTTGCTAACGGTAGCGACAGGCTTTGCCCTTAAAGCCTTTAAGCTCAAGCCTAGTACAGCCAAGAACCTTCGTTTCTTCAGCCTCCTTGGAATTTCAGTTGCCCTTTGGGGTGTGGTCTATGGCTCTTTCTTTGGATTTGAGATGCCTTTTGCCCTGATCAGTACGACCAGCAACGCCATGACCATCCTGATCCTCTCAGTGGTCTTTGGTTTTATCACCGTCTTAGTGGGCCTCTTCCTAGGAGGAATGAAAAATGTTCGCCTCAAAGACTACACCGAAGCCTATAATGCTGGCTTTGCTTGGGTCTTGATCCTACTTGGTTTAATGCTTCTAGCAGTAGGCAATATCTTGCCAGGGATGAGCCTGCTAGTTCCGATCGGCAAGTGGCTGGCTATTTTGAATGCCATTGGGATCTTGATTGTTTCCATTGTCAGTGCCAAGAAGCTATCCGGTTTAGCGTCTGGTCTCTTTAACCTCTACAATGTTAGTGGCTATGTCGGAGACTTGGTCAGCTTCACCCGTTTGATGGCCTTGGGCTTGTCTGGAGCTAGTATCGGTTCGGCCTTCAACCTCATTGTCAATCTCTTCCCACCGCTTGGACGGTTTACGGTAGGGCTTGTGCTCTTTATCGTCCTACATGCCATTAATATGTTCCTGTCCTTCTTGTCAGGATATGTGCATGGAGCCCGTTTGATCTTTGTGGAGTTCTTCGGTAAGTTCTACGAAGGAGGAGGCAAGCCATTTCGTCCTCTCAAACCTTCTGAACGCTATATTAAAACAAAAAAATAAGTATTATCTTTAATAAATAGGAGTATATTCATGGAATCTTTAGCATCATATTTTTCAGCCCATGGGGGCGCCTTCTTTGCAGCATTTGGTGTGGCGATCGCCGTTGCACTTAGTGGAATGGGATCTGCCCTTGGGGTTGGTAAAACGGGTCAAGCAGCAGCAGCGCTCTTGAAAGAACAACCTGAAAAATTTGCCCAAGCCTTGATTTTGCAATTGTTGCCAGGTACACAAGGTTTGTACGGTTTCGTTATCGGGATCTTGATCTGGTTGCAAATTAAGCCAGATATGCCACTTGAAACAGGGGTTGCATACTTCTTTACAGCTCTTCCAGTTGCGATCGTTGGTTATTTCTCAGCCAAACACCAAGGAAATGTTGCGACAGCAGGGATGCAAATCTTGGCCAAACGCCCTGAAGACATGATGAAAGGGGTTATCCTTGCGGCCATGGTTGAAACTTACGCCATCTTGGCCTTTGTTGTGTCCTTCCTATTGACCCTACGCGTCGGCTAAGAGCTAGCTTTGATGGATTCGCCTTACGAGGCGAAAAACACAAGACGCATGCAATAGGAGAAAAAACGATATGGATGAACAAACCCAATTAAAGGATTCGATCTTGGCCCAAGCCCACGAAAAAGGGCGTAAACTCTTAGAAGAGGCCAAGGAAACCATCCTAAAAGAAGAGACCGCACAAGAAGAGCGTTTGATTCAGGATAAACTCAATCAACGCTCTGAGCAGCTCAAGCGGATTCAACGTCAATTGCAACGTGAAACCCAACAAATCGAAAATAAAAAACGCCAATCAACCCTTGTCACCAATCAACGAGTCTTAAAGGATCTCTTTGCAGATGCTTATGAAGCGATGGTGGCTTGGCCCCTTGAAAAGGAAATGCAGTTTGTAGATGCGGTCTTAGATCGCTATCAAGGACAAGTTGTGACCCTGACCTTTGGGGCGGTGAGCGCTGCTAAATTTGATTCAGCAGCTCTCGAGAGATTGAAGCAGACGCATCAGAATGTGACAGTTGCAGATGCAACAATCCCAGCTCAAGCAGGCTTTGTCTTGTCGGTTGGGAAGATTGATGACAACTATCTCTACCGTGATTTGGTGGATTCCATTTGGGAGCAAGAAAGCTACCAGATGGCGGCCAGCATTTTCACAGATGAAGAGAACTAGGAGGTTGCAATGAGCGAACGGACCTATTCTCAAGTCAATACAGGAATCAGCGTACGTGAGGCTAGTTTTGTCAGTCCCAGTCAGTTCGAGCAGTTGCTTGCAAGTCCCTCAAGCGAGAGTCGAGAAATTTTGCTACAAGGAACACCTTATGCTCTGGATAGCAAGGAGATCAAGGATTTAGCAGCCCTTGAAGCCCGCCTGATGGCAGCCTTGTTGGCAGAATACCAATGGGCTTTCGAAGTAGCCCCTCAGTCAGACCTGGTTAGCCTGTTTACCTTGAAATACACCTATCACAATCTCAAGGTTTATCTAAAACACAAGGCGACAGAGCGCAAGTTGGGGCACTTATTGATCCCTATCGGTCCTTATTCTCTCGATGTGCTCGAGCATTTGGTGGCGACCTTTTCTGCGGAGCATTGTCCGGCCTTTATGGCGGAAGAAGTGGCTGCAACCTGGCAAGAATTCCAAGACTATCAGGACTTGCGGGTTCTCGAAATCGGGATGGACTTAGCTTATTTTAAACACCTGAGATACTTAGGGGACAGCCTAGATCATCCGATTCTGAAGCAGTTGGTGGACGTGACCATTGACTTTTACAATGCGATTACGGTCAAGCGGGCCTTGGATCAGCAAAAACCGCATAGTTTTATGCACCAATTGCTCTCAGATGAAGGAAGCCTCAGTGCCCATCAGGTGATCGACCTGTTAGAATCCGGTCAGTGGTTGACCTGGTTTTATCAAGTCAATCCGCTGGAGTACGATCTCGCCTTAGAGACTTATGAAGAAAAGATGCGCACCGGTCAACTAAAGACCGTAGAGTTGGAGTATTTAGAGAGTTTGGTGAAATTCAGTCTTCTAGACGCTGGCCGTTTTGAAGTCGATGGACCACTCCCTCTTGTTCGTTATCTTTACGGAAAAGAGTTAGAGGTGACCAACCTTCGTTTGGTCCTCTCTGGTTTGGACAATGGTTTTCCGCTAGCAGACATCAAAGAAAGGATGAGACCGATTTATGGACAAACAGACCTATAAGATCGCCGTTGTGGGCAATCGGGACGCCATCCTTCCTTTTCGCCTGATTGGCTTTCAAACCTATCCGGTCACAGAGCCGCAAGAAGCGATCAATACCTTGCGAAAACTCAGTCGGGAAAACTTCGGGATTATCTACTTGACAGAGGATATTGCTCAGGCCATTCCAGATACAGTGGCGTTTTACGACCAGCAGCTGACACCGGCTCTGATCCTTATCCCGACCCATAGAGGGACTACAGGACTGGGCCAACAGCGGATTCGTGATAATGTCGAAAAAGCAGTAGGACAAGATATTTTATGAGAACAAATGAATTTGGCCAAACGATTGGCGATGCACTGCCGGATTTTACTCCGGGGCGTCTGCCAGCTATTGAGCGGATCGAAGGTCGCTATACCGTGATCGAGCGCCTCTCAAAAGAAAAACATGGAGCAGATCTTTATCAGGTCTACGGGCCGGACTCTCCAGCAGCGATGTGGACCTTTCTGTTCAAAGGCCCTGCCCGCAATGAAGAGGAGTGGGACCACTTATTAGATGATCTCATGACAGCCCAAGGTCGCTTTTACTATGCGATTGTAGACAAAGATTCAGGCAAGGCTTTGGGAACTTTCTCTCTCATGCGGATCGATCAAGCCAACCGGGTGATCGAAGTCGGAGCAGTGACCTACTCACCAGCGCTCCAAAAAACACGCATGGCTACGGAAGCCCAGTATCTGTTAGCGCGCTACGTGTTTGAAGATTTAGGCTACCGCCGCTATGAGTGGAAATGCGATGCCTTAAACCAAGCATCTCGCAAAGCAGCTGAGCGCTTAGGGTTTACCTATGAAGGCTGTTTCCGTCAGGCTGTTGTTTATAAAGGTCGGACCCGTGATACAGACTGGTTGTCCATCATTGACCAAGAATGGCCAGCTATCAAACAGCGGCTAGAAGCTTGGTTGGATCCAAGCAATTTCGATGCCAATGGCCAACAAAAGCAATCTCTAAGAGAGATGGCACAAAAGTAAAACAAAGAAACAAAGGATTCCCAGGAGGAATACATGACTCAAGGAAAAATTATCAAAGTTTCCGGTCCCTTGGTGGTTGCATCAGGGATGCAGGAGGCCAATATCCAAGACATTTGCCGGGTCGGCGATCTTGGTTTGATTGGCGAAATTATTGAGATGCGGCGTGACGAAGCCTCTATCCAAGTATACGAAGAAACGTCTGGAGTTGGTCCAGGAGAACCAGTGGTAACAACCGGAGCCCCCCTTTCTGTTGAATTGGGACCAGGCTTGATCTCTCAGATGTTTGACGGGATCCAACGCCCCTTGGAACGTTTCCAAGAAGTCACCGCCAGCGATTTTTTGGTTCGTGGGGTGCAAGTTCCAAATCTAGATCGGGACACCAAATGGGCCTTCGAACCAAGTGTGACTGAAGGGACAGAAGTGGTCGCTGGAGACATCGTCGGTACCGTTCAAGAGACCAATATGGTGGAACACCGCATCATGGTACCCTTTGGTGTCAGTGGACGTGTGACCAAGATCGCAGCAGGTTCTTACACAGTAGAAGAGCCGGTTTATGAGATCGAACAGACTGATGGCAGCCTCTTTACTGGTACTTTGATGCAAAAATGGCCGGTTCGTCGAGGCCGTCCCTTTGCACAAAAACTCATTCCAGTAGAGCCTTTGGTCACCGGTCAACGGGTCATCGATACCTTCTTCCCTGTGACTAAAGGTGGAGCTGCAGCAGTTCCTGGTCCTTTCGGAGCTGGGAAAACAGTTGTGCAACACCAGGTGGCTAAGTTTGCCAATGTAGACATCGTAATTTACGTGGGTTGTGGGGAACGTGGAAATGAAATGACGGACGTTCTGAATGAATTTCCAGAATTGATCGATCCAACGACTGGTCAATCCATCATGCAACGGACTGTTCTGATCGCCAACACTTCGAACATGCCAGTAGCGGCGCGGGAAGCTTCCATCTACACAGGGATTACCATTGCCGAATACTTCCGCGATATGGGCTACTCCGTTGCCATCATGGCGGACTCTACTTCTCGTTGGGCAGAAGCTCTCCGTGAAATGTCTGGTCGTCTAGAAGAAATGCCAGGGGATGAAGGATACCCAGCCTATCTTGGTAGCCGGATTGCTGAATATTACGAGCGTGCAGGTCGGGTTAAGACACTTGGAACCGCTGCGCGTGAAGGTTCGATTACCGCCATCGGTGCCGTTTCCCCTCCAGGTGGAGACATTTCAGAGCCGGTGACCCAAAATACCCTGCGGATCGTCAAGGTCTTCTGGGGACTAGATGCTCAGTTGGCGCAACGCCGCCACTTCCCAGCCATCAACTGGTTGAGTTCTTATTCACTTTACCAAGATGAAGTCGGTCGCTATATCGATCTACATGAACAAATCAGCTGGTCTGAAAAAGTGACCCGCGCTATGAATTTGCTTCAAAAGGAAAGTGAATTGCAAGAAATCGTCCGCTTGGTTGGTCTAGATTCCTTGTCTGAAAAAGACCGCTTGACCATGAATGCGGCTAAGATGATCCGTGAAGACTACCTGCAACAAAATGCCTTTGATGAGGTCGATACCTATACCTCTTTCAGCAAGCAGGTGGCCTTGTTGACCAACATTTTGACCTTTGATCAAGAAAGTCAAAAAGCACTAGAATTGGGAGCTTACTTCACAGAAATCATGGAAGGAACCGTAGCTCTTCGAGACCGTATTGCCCGGAGCAAGTTCATCCATGAGGATCAGTTGGCAACCATTCAAGCCCTGAAAGAAGAAATCGTAGAAACCCTACACCAAATCGTCGCAAAAGGAGGAGTAGACAATGATCGTGATTAAAGAATACCGTACTGTCAGCGAAGTTGTTGGCCCCTTGATGATTGTCGATCAGGTCGAAGGGGTTCACTACAATGAACTAGTAGAAATCAAGCTTCATGATGGAACGACCCGTCAGGGACAAGTTCTCGAAGTCCAAGAAGATAAAGCCATGGTCCAGCTCTTTGAAGGATCTAGCGGGATCAATTTGGAAAAAGCCAAAGTCCGCTTTACCGGACGTCCCCTAGAACTTCCTGTGTCTGAAGACATGGTCGGACGCATCTTTAACGGGATGGGCAAACCCATCGATGGCGGTCCAGAGATTATCCCAGAGAAATACTTGGACATTGATGGACAAGCCATCAACCCTGTTTCACGGGACTATCCAGATGAATTTATCCAGACAGGGATCTCAGCCATTGACCATTTGAATACCTTGGTTCGGGGCCAAAAGCTCCCAGTATTCTCAGGTTCTGGTCTTCCTCACAAGGAGTTGGCGGCTCAAATCGCCCGTCAAGCAACGGTTCTTAATTCTGAAGAAAACTTCGCCGTGGTCTTTGCGGCTATGGGAATCACCTTTGAAGAAGCCGAGTTCTTTATGAACGACCTTCGGGAGACAGGTGCGATTGACCGCTCGGTCCTCTTTATCAACTTAGCTAATGACCCCGCTATCGAGCGGATTGCCACTCCTCGGATCGCCTTGACAGCTGCCGAATATTTGGCCTATGAAAAAGACATGCACGTCTTGGTTATTATGACCGATATGACCAACTACTGTGAAGCCCTTCGGGAAGTATCCGCTGCCCGCCGGGAAGTTCCAGGTCGTCGGGGTTATCCAGGTTATCTCTATACCAACCTCTCAACCCTCTACGAACGTGCAGGACGCTTGGTTGGAAAGAAAGGATCTGTGACCCAAATTCCGATCCTCTCTATGCCAGAAGATGACATCACCCACCCCATCCCTGACTTGACAGGCTACATCACCGAAGGTCAGATTATTCTGTCCCGCGATCTCTACAATAGTGGTTACCGCCCACCGATCAATGTTCTTCCATCCCTTTCTCGTTTGAAGGACAAGGGTTCTGGTGAAGGCAAGACTCGGGAAGACCATGCGGCGACCATGAACCAGCTCTTTGCGGCCTACGCCCAAGGAAAACAAGCCAAAGAACTGGCTGTAGTGCTTGGGGAATCTGCCTTGTCAGATACCGACAAGCTCTATGTTAAATTTACAGACCGCTTTGAGCAAGAATACATCAACCAAGGTTTCACTACCAATCGGACGATTGAGGAAAGTTTGGATCTCGGTTGGGAACTCTTATCCATCCTTCCACGAACAGAGCTTAAACGGATCAAGGATGAGATGATTGACAAGTATCTGCCAAACAAAGAGGATTAGTCTATGGCACGATTAAATGTAAAACCAACTCGGATGGAGCTCAATATTCTCAAAGAGCGCCTCAAGACAGCAACCCGGGGGCACAAGTTGCTCAAGGATAAGCGGGATGAACTCATGCGCCGTTTTATTGAAGCTGTGCGTGAGAATAATCGTCTGCGCCAAAAGGTGGAGGCAGCGCTGGTGGGCAATATGCAAGATTTCGTGATGGCCAAGTCCTTAGAGAGCGACCTCATGGTAGAAGAAATCTTCGCCGTTCCCACTCGAGAAGTGATGCTCCATATCGAGGAAGAAAATGTCATGAGTGTGCGCGTGCCCAAGCTTCATGCCCGAATCGAAAATCCATACGGAGATGATGAAGGAGACGTAGTTTATAGCTACCTCGCCTCCAACAGTCAAATGGATAGCACCATCCAAGAAATGGGGGATCTACTCCCAGATTTGCTCAAGTTAGCGGAAATCGAAAAAAGCTGCCAACTCATGGCAGATGAAATCGAGAAAACCCGCCGTCGAGTGAACGGACTGGAGTATGCGACTATCCCAGACCTCAAAGAGACCATCTACTATATCGAAATGAAACTCGAAGAAGCCGAACGCGCCAACCTCGTCAGAATCATGAAGGTAAAATAAGATACAAAGCCGTTAAGCAACTCAAAGGAAAATAGGAAATCCAACGACGAAGCGTCCGCTTCTAGTTGGATTTATCTTTTTCCAAAGAGTTGTAGGCGTGTTCAGTTATAAGATACAAAGCCCGTAAAATGCAAAGTGAAAATAGGGAGCAGGACAGAAGCACTGTTGTATAGAATGCTTCGTTGTCCTGCCCCCACAAGGCTGATTAGGATTTTTCCGAGCTCTTAAAGCGAGAGAAAAATCCAATCAGCTACTGTGTCTTTGAAGTTAGTACTATTACAGTTTGCGTTTATCACACAGCATTTAGGGCGTGTTCAGTTATAAGATACAAAGCCGTAAAAAGCTATGTTCAATTACTTAAAAAAAACAAGAACCTCATCGAGGAACCGCTCCTTGATGAGGCTTTTTTTGCGCCCTCGAACTCTTCTTCCAGGACCCTAATTTTATGTTACTAGTTTGTAACAATGTGACAAGAAAGACGAAATGTTACAAGAAAAATACAGTTTTGTTAAATAGCCAAAAAGGCCTTTTATTATTTTTAAATTGTGATAAGATAGTATGGTAGTTAATTTGTCCAAGAAAATCTTGAGCAAAAAAACAAAGAAAAAAGAGGATAAAAGATGAAATTAAAAGTTAATACGAAAGCCTTGATCGCTTCAACAGTAGCTCTTGCAGTGATTCCATTTACAAAAGCCACTGCAGAAACACTTGAAGATTGGGTAGCTCGCTCAGTAGATGAAATCAAACATGATATCCAACAAAGCGGTGAAAACCAACAAACTTATACCATCAAATATGGTGATACATTGAGTTCGATCGCAGAAGCGCTTGGAATCGATGTTCATGTGTTGGCAAACTTAAACAACATCAGCAACATGGATTTGATCTACCCAGGTACTGTATTGAAAACAACAGTAAATGATCAAAAAGAAGTAACTTCAGTTGAAATCCAAACTCCTCAAGCAGGTGCGACAGATGCAACCGTTGCAAGTGCTGATTTGACAACAAACCAAGTAACAGTTGATGACCAAACAGTCGCTGTCAACGATTTGTCAAAACCAGTTAACGAAGATAACAAAGCTGTACCAGTTGCTCCAGCAGCAGAAACTCAAGAAGCCCCAGCGGAAGCTCCAGTAGTTGAAGTACCAACAGCAGAAACACCAGCACAACCAGCTGTTCCAGAAACACCAAACTACGGTGCTCCAGCTGTCAATGTTGAAGTACAAAATCAAGAAGTAGCGCCAGCTGCTCCTCAATCTGCTCCAGCGGAAGCTCCTGCTGAAACACCAGCTTCTGCTCCTGAAGCTCCAGCAGCACAACCAGCAGTAGAAACTGCTGCAGCACTTGAAGTGCAACCAGTAGCATCAACTCCAACAAGCGGAAATACTATTCCAACTGATCCAAATCTTCAACCTCAAGCGGAAGCTTTCCGTCAAGAAATTGCAGCGAAATTCGGTATCACAAACATCGGTGGTTACCGTGAAGGGGATCCAGAAGACCATGGTAAAGGGCTTGCAGTAGACGTGATGGTTCCAACAAATTCAGAGCTTGGAGATCAAGTTGCACAGTATGCAATTGATAACATGGACCGTGCAGGTATCTCATATATTATTTGGAAACAACAATTCTACATGCCAGTAAATAACATTTACGGACCAGCTAATACATGGAACCAAATGCCAGACCGTGGTGGAGATACAGCAAACCACAACGACCACGTACATATCTCATTTAACGGATAATAAAACATTGAACTAGGCCTAGAGCCTAGTTCTTTTTTTGTGCACACAAAAAAAGCCGGAAGACGAATCTTCCAGCCGGTCAATGGTTAAAAAATATGATCGACTTTTTCCACCTGATAAAGGGCAATCGCCATGATAATGGTTAAGACCAGTAGCATGAGGATAGCTGGTGTCCAAGAGTGGAAGAGAGATTTGCTGTAGCCGAAGAGGATGGGACCAAAAGCAGCAAAGACGTAGCCTCCTGTTTGGGCAAGACCAGAAAGTTGAGCTGTCTTTTCAGGTGTACTGGATTTCATGGAGAAAGCGACCATGAGGTAAGGAAAGAGCGAACTAACGGAACTTCCTATCAGGGCATTGATGACGAGCCAGTAGAAGAAGTTGCTGGTTGGGATTAAGAGCATGGCTACCCCTAAAATTCCTGCTCCGACAACAATGGTAAGCATCAAGCGTCGATTGCGATCGGATAATCGTGTCGTTAAACTTGGGATCGTCAAGGAGAATGGGAGACTGATCAAGGTGAACACGGAGGCAAGTAGTCCAGATTCAACCTTTGAAAGGCCAGCTTGAACAGCCATGGTCGGAAGCCAAGTCATACTTGTATAGAAAAGTAGTGACTGCAAGCCTCCAAAAATCATGATAGCCCAGACATATTTATTGGTATACCATTTGTTACTAGCTTCAGTAGTAGCAGCCTTTTTGAGCCGGTGGTTGTAGCGAAGGTTAGGAATCCAGATGACCAAAGCAAGAGCGCACAAGGCAGTCAAAAGAGTCACTAGACCTTGCCAAGAAGTGGCTTTGGTAATAGGAACCGCTACAGAAGAGGCGATCGCTGTGGACATCCCCATAGAAGTGATATACAAGGTGGTCAGAATGCCTAGTTGGCGGGGTCTGTTCGCCTGAATCAGGCTTGGAAGCAGCACATTGAGGAAGGCGATGCCAGCTCCAATCAAGATGGTTCCCAGATAGAGGAAGGGGAGGTTGATAATCCGAATGGCAGATCCGATCGTAATCGCGATCAAAACTAGGAAAAAGAGGCGCTCAATCCCCAACTTTTTAGCAAATTGAATCGCAAAAGGTGAGAAAATGGCAAACGTGAGAAGTGGTAAGCTAGTCAATAGTCCCAGAGAGCTCACATCTACCCCCAAACCAGCAGCGATGTCAGACAAGACTGTCGGAAGCGTAGTAAATGGTGTTCGTAAAACAATCCCAAGCATAATGATGCCTGGGACGAATAGCATAGAATGTGTTTTTTTCATAAATCCTCCTCAGACAAAAATTCTCTTCATTATAACATAGATCGAGCATAAATTGGAGTATTTGTACAAATGAAGGAGAAGGACCGTAGTTTTCACTGCCGTTCGAACTTCGTCAACGTACCTAAGCTCACTAACGTTCGCTAAAGGAATAAGGAACGTAGTTCTCACTACCGTTCGAACTGCATCAATATCTCTAAATTCGGTTGAACTTTCTGAGTTCACCTCGCTCAGTTTTATAAGGACCGTAGTTCTCACTAGCGTTCGAACTGCATCAACGTAGCTAAGTTCACTAACGTTCACTAAGGTACGTAGAAAAAGCCACCGGTTTTGGTGGCTCTTATAGGGAGATTATTATGAAAAAGTTTAGGATTTTCTATC
>NZ_JARQVW010000011.1:0-78313 GCF_029589235.1 Streptococcus taoyuanensis | reverse complement strand
CTCTACTACGCTGATTTCATCAGCTTTTACAGCCCTACTCAACTGTGCGGAGGTGGGACGACGAAATCGAATTCTAACGAATTACCGATTTCTGTCCCACTCTCTTTTTAAGATTTACTTTCGTTCTACTGATTTAACGACCATTTGAGCATCTCCTAGCACGTAGAGTCCTTGCATATCACCTGTATTGAGAGCTGCAATCGCTTCATTGGAGAAGTGTTGGGCACTGATTGAATATTGGATTGTCTCTGTTTGTGTTTGAGCAGTAAACACTTTTTCACTGGTTGTATGATGAAGGGTCAGAGTTTCCGGAAGAGCAGAGAGTTCGCCAATGATTTCATCCCATTCCAAATCTAGGATTTGGATATGTTTGCGAACGACAATGCGATTTTCTTCTTTTGACAAGAGGAGAGCAGCATAGTGATCCGAGTTAATGATGACAGCAATTCCCAAACTTCCTTGATTGAGTTGTGAGGTTTCTGGATCAAGAGTGACGACAAATGTTTGTTCATGTTCTGTTTGGCGTACAGCAAGAAAGCTTGGATTTGACAAATCTTTTAAGGTAAGATTGGATCCTTTTAGAATCAATTGTTGGTTTTCTATCAATAAGCGTGAACCGAGTTGATGACGTAAGGTCGTCCATTCTGGATCCAATTGCTCGCTGATAAAGTAATCTGTAAACTTAGATAAGTTTTGGGGGTTTGACAATGCCTGTGAATGATTAGGAAAATCCGCCAAATCGACTTCTAGACTAGGAATTCCCTTGTTTATTACAGGCCATTCTTCTGTCCACTCTACTGGATATAAGAGTGTTTCGCGTCCTAGGTTTGTGATTTGAATGTGATCAATTGTGGCTGGCCGTGTTCCCAAACAGGTTAACCACCAGTTTCCAAGTGTATCTTGGAAGAGATCAGCGTGACCGATGTTTTGAAGGGGTTCTTCTGCACGATCACGATTGGTAAAGAGAGGATTGGTTGGAGCTGGTTGGAAAGGCCCCCAGAGCGATTCTCCTTTAAACATGGTAATCATATGGCCTTGGCCTGTTCCTCCTTCAGCAGCAAGGAGGTAATATGCTCCCTTTTCTTTTAATATATGAGGGCCTTCGACATCTCGCCCTCCGGTACCGAAAGATAAAACTTCTGGTCCGCGGAGAATGTTTCCGGTTTCCAGTTCAATTTCAACTTGTTGGATGGCTTTCTTCCCTCCTTCTACATAGCCAGTAAATTGAACGTAAGTTCGGTTATCTTCAAAATAAAGATCAGGGTCAATTCCAAAGATATCTATTTCTATTCGTTGGTTTTCCCAGATAATTGCCGTCTGGTCTTCGTTTAGATAACCGCGGATAATGAAGTTTTTAAACTCAGCAAAATTTGTTGTAATTACATAGAAAAAACCTTGATTGTAGCGTATACAAACAGCAAAAATCCCTTCGTTGGATTTTGCTGAACGTAAGTCAGCTTGTTCAATTGTTTGTGCAATACCTGGTAATTTCTCCCAATTGAGAAGATCAAAGCTACGTGATAAGGCAATTCCGGGATAGTATTCAAAAGTGCTGTTCACCATATAGTAAGTATCTCCGACTCTAACAATACTAGGATCGGGATACATCCCTCTGATATGTACCCTCTTTACTGGACACCCAGTAAGGAGGGTATTTTCATGCGTTACAGTCATGAGTATAAGTTAGAGTGTATTGAGCTATATAGAAAAGGAATATGGCCTGAAACACCAGAAGGAATAAAAACATCAAACTTTCACCTAATGGTTCGATACTGGGTTCGTATCGAAGAACAAAATGGACCAGATGCATTAAAGCACTTAGGTAATAACAAAGTGTGGACTCCTGAGGCGAAATATGACTTTCAAAAAACTTCTAAGATTCCTTACCTTGAAACGACTGGTATGCCTACCAGAATCCTTCTGAAAAAGCGTCGATTCAAGTGCTATCAGTGCTCGAAAATGATGGTCGCAGAGACTTCCTTAGTCAAGAAAAATCACCAAATCCCCCGTATCATCCACCAAAAGATTGCTCAAAAGTTGATTGAAAAGACTTCTATGACCGATATTGCCCATCAACTTTCCATTTCAACTTCAACTGTCATACGAAAACTCAATGATTTTCACTTTAAGCATGATTTTACTAATCTTCCTGAAATCATATCCTGGGACGAGTACGCCTTTACTAAGGGAAAGATGAGCTTAATTGCGCAAGATTTTGACAAACTCAATATCATCACTGTTCTTGTGGGAAGAACACAAGCTATCATCCGAAATCACTTTCTTCGCTACGATCGAGCTGTTCGATGTCGAGTTAAAACCATTACAATGGATATGTTTAGTCCTTACTATGATTTAGCTAAACAGCTCTTTCCTAATGCAAAAATTGTACTTGATCGTTTCCATATTGTCCAACATCTTAGCCGTGCTATGAGTCGGGTGCGTGTCCAAATCATGAATCAGTTTGATCGAAAATCCCATGAATACAAGGCTATCAAACGCTACTGGAAGCTCATTCAACAGGATAGTCGTAAACTCAGTGATAAGAGATTTTATCGCCCTACTTTTCGCATGCACTTGACGAATAAAGAAATTCTAGACAAGCTTTTGAGCTATTCAGAAGATTTGAAACACCACTATAATCTCTATCAGCTCTTGCTTTTTCACTTTCAGAATAAGGAGTCTGACAAATTTTTTGGACTCATTGAGGACAATCTAAAACAGGTTCATCCTCTCTTTCATACTGTCTTTAAAACCTTTCTCAAGGACAAAGAAAAAATTGTCAATGCACTTCAATTACCTTATTCCAACGCCAAATTGGAAGCCACTAATAATCTTATTAAACTTATCAAGCGAAATGCATTTGGTTTTCGGAACTTTGACAACTTTAAAAAACGAATTTTTATCGCTCTGAATATAAAAATGGAGAGGGCAACGATAGCCCTCTCCAGGTGTTAGCTTTTCTTCAACCCACTACAGTTGACAATGAGCCTAACTTTTCATCAACCCACTACAGTTGACAAACATACAATTATTTTTGAATAATTAACAGTGAATATTACAACCTTCGGTCTGATACCGAAGGTTGTAATACTTTATTAAACCTCAACGTTGGTTAATTTTTCGACCAGTTCAATGACTCTTGAAGCATTTCGTTCCAGTTCCACTCTAGAAATCGGATAGGAAGAATCTGTCGAGTGTAATGCTCCCATTAGATCCTGATAATCGAGAACTCCACCAGGCATCATTAAATCATTTCCAGCTTTGATACTACCAGAAGCAATTGCTGACGGATACTTGTTGTTACTTCGTTCCGAAAGACCTGCTATAACCCAATCAGACATGACTAAACCTTGGTATCCCCATTCTTTCCGAAGGATTGTTTCTAGCAGATCAATTCTTTGTGAGGTATGTTCCCCATTTAACAAATTGTAAGAACTCATAACTGTCAAAGGGTTGCTCTCTAGAATAGCAATTTCGAATCCTTTAAGATACAAGTCACGCAAAGCACGTTGACTAACAATTGAATTATTCCACATTCGATTTGTCTCTTGGTTGTTACAACAAAAATGTTTGATAGAGACCCCAAGACCTTTGTGCTTTTGAACTCCAATTGTAATTGCAGCGGCTAATTTCCCACTGACTAATGGATCTTCCGAATAGTATTCAAAATTTCGACCACACAATGGATTTCGGTGAATATTTAAGGCAGGAGCCAACCAAATTTGCACGCCATAAATCTTCATTTCTTCTCCAACAAGTTCACCCAATTGTTCCGCGAGTTCAGTGTTCCAACTTTGACCAATTGCAGTTCCAATTGGAATAGCTGTGCAATATTGTTCGAATACCTCTCCAACTATTTTTGGCTCTTCCATTTTATCTAGACCCAAAATTTTTATCATCGAGTCTGGAACTACTTCCATCATTGAGTCAAAAGAATCAGTATCCAGACTATGGGCACCCGTTTCATCACGATAATACTTTCTTGACAGCCTTACCCCAGCAGGACCATCAGCCATTACAATAGGGGGCAAATTCTTAATTTTTGAAGTCGTTTCTCCTGCTGCACCAGCTACTAACATTCCAGCATTTCCAATAAAGCTATTGTTTCCACTATCTTCAAAACCTCCTAAACAAGTATAGGCCAATTCTTCATCAGATAATTGTTTAACAAAATCTTTCACTCTTTGTTTCACTTCATATGGTTCAATACTAATTTGATGAATATCGTCAGAATTCATTTGAATGACTTGTAAATTAGATTCTAACTTATGGTGAATTTCTTGTTCAGGAATCCAATCATCAAAATCCGCTTGTCCCCCAGAATTTGATAATTTTTGAACTAAGGTTGTCGTGGAAATATTAATTAATGCGATTGGCTCGGTTTGTGAACTAGAATTTCCCAAACGGATAATATAGTCTCCAGCTTCAAGAATTTTTGAAAATGTCTCAGTATCAAATGAAGCCAGATTTCTCATATCAAATGTCATTGAAACGACTTCACTTTCCCCTGGTTGTAATTCTTTAGTTTTCTTAAAGGTAGCTAATATTTGGTAAGGTTGGTCAAATTTTTCACTCGGAACTGAAGCATATACTTGCAATACTTCCTTACCCTTATAATGCCCATTGTTTTTTATTTCAACTACCAGACTAATTTCAGACTTATCTCGGTTGATTAATACGACTTTCCAATCAAATGTAGTGTATGATTTTCCATATCCGAAAGGAAAAATTGGTTTTACGTTTACAGTATCAAAGTAACGGTATCCCACATAAATACCTTCTTTATAACGAGTATCATCAACTGTTCCAAAGTCTCCAAGAAGTGGGTAATCATTGTACTCAGCCCAAGTTGTTGATAATTTTCCTGAAGGATTAGCTTTGCCAAGAAGAACATCTGCAAAACTATCTCCAATAGCTATTCCTGTCTGTGAGATTAACAGAATATTATTAACCTTCTCTACAATCGGAGAAATGTCGACAACTCCTCCCACATTCAATACTAAAATAAACTTCTTATATGTCTCATTTAATTGTAAAATGGTTTTTATTTCAGTCTTTGTTAGCTTGAAATCGCCTTCGACAACCTCTCGGTCTGAACCTTCTCCGCTTACTCTTCCTAAAACATAGATAGCTGTATCCGCATTACCAATAATAGGAATATCATATTCAGGCTCTGGCATTACTGCCCCAAGCCCTTGCATGAAAGCTGAGAAACCTTCTTTATCAATTTTATTTTTAAGATTGTTACAAAATTCATTGTGGGCTTCTTCCCAAATTGCATCATAATTATCTAACCAGTCCGTCGTTCCAATTTTAAAACCCGCATTAATTAATCCTTCTTCAATCGTTGAAAAATGCCGAACATTTACGTCACCAGAACCTGTTCCGCCTTTAATTGTACGTCTTGCTCCATTACCATACAAATCTACCTTTTGGGGCTCTTTTAAGGGAAAGTCCCCGTTAGATTTTAGTAGTACCATACATTCTGGCGCTAGTTTTCTAATAATATTATAGTGTTTCTCTTCATGTGCTTGTAGTTTCATATTATGCTCCTTTTGTTTTCCATTCATTTTTTAGATGCATGGATAGAAATTGAAATGCTTTTTGACGCTCTATAATTTGCTCTTCAGCATATTTAACTTTATATTCAGGAGAATTTGTCTCCATAAAACCATGTGTTGAGGAAGGAAATTCCTTGAAAGTCACTTGTACTCCAGCTTCACGAAGCAAATTACAATAGGCAATCCCTTGCTGGTACAATTCATCTTCTCCACATGAAATCAAAGTTAAAGACGCAAGATGATGCAGGTCATCGATTTTGGATTTTACTGGGGACATGATTGGTAAATCTGCTGTCATTCCATTTTGATAGAAAAGTTTTTTCATCTACTATCTCTAAATACTCCTTTATATTTCTTTGACATTGCTTTCAATTCCTTTCATTAAGTAAATTGAAAGCCGAGTAATTCTTCCACAATAAAACTAGGTGCAAGATCAAGTCTTTTGTTATCGAAAGGCGATTTGCTTAATTTTATCATGTTATTTGAAAAAATCAAAGATTTATAGCAATGTGTCCAGGATTCTGGGTACATATCACTCGCAAAATAGGATTTTGATATTGTGTAATAGTCATATCATTTTCTCCGCTTTTAATGAAATTGTTCTTGGATCATGTGCAGATTCAGGTCTGCAGTCGATGGAAAGCGTAAAAGAGCATGGTGGAGTTCGTCGCCTCCACAAGCTACTGAAAAGCTCCCTGCTTTGTTGATGGCTGTAATACCAGCGATTGAATCCTCAATTCCGATGCATTCTTTTGGTTGCAAGTCAAGAGCTTGGGCAGCTGCTAGGAAGATATCAGGAGCTGGTTTACCTTTTGCTACACTGGAAGGATCCACAATCGCATCAAAGACATCTAATAATCCTAATTTTTCAAGAATAATAGGTCCGTTTTTACTGGCAGATGCAAGAGCGATTCGAATTTTAGCTTTCCTTAGCTCTTGAATAAAGTCTGAAATTCCAGGTAAGATGTCTTGACTGGTCAATGCATCTAATGCCTGAACGTACTGTTCATTTTTTTCAGCTGCTAACTGTTTGAAATTTTCTTCTGAAACTTGGATACCAAGATAGTCTAGAATAATAGAGAGAGAGTCTTCTCGGCTGACCCCTTTGGTTTTTTCTTCTAGTTGATTAGGGAGGTCGGTATCAAAATGGTTTTTAATCAGTTTTTTCCAAGCATCAAAGTGGTAGCTAGCAGTGTCTGCGATGATACCGTCTAAATCAAATAAGGCTCCTTTAAGCATAGTTGTTCCTTTCATGGAAAAATATTGAAAAGCAAGTCTGAAGTAACGGTGCTCCAGACCCTTTTTTTACTTGTTTCGTTGATTGAGTATAATTGTTTGTTCGAGTAAGGACTCTATTTTTTTCAAGTCTTCTTTTGGAATGGTAATAAATGGTAAAATTTCATCTAATTTTGCAAGAGAGAGTTTGCCTAAGCCACCTTGGACAGCTCCTGGATCCTTACGGAAAAAGTCAAGGACGGGGTGGATAGCATCAATCTGTGCAACTAATTCTTCATCAGCCATTATAGTAGAAACAGGCGTGCTTGCAGCATAGCGTTCGACGTAGTCTTGAGTTGGGATATAAGAAATCTCATAGTGCCCAGCTGTCAGATCAAACTGACCGCCGTGGCTACTTGAATCATTAATGGAAACCAGTACCCCTTTTGAACGTGGCAGTGTGACATGGGCAGTACTTCCAAATGGGACATCTACAGTAAGAGTAATAGTATGTTTCTCATCTGTTTCAATGCGATAAGAAACAGCAATTTTTCCGCAGCTACTTTGATAGTGCCCAGCTACAGAGTTTAAACGATAGTCAAATTCTGGAGCAAGGTCAAATTCTTTGAAACCTTGATTCGAATTTCGAATTCCGAGAACAAATTTATAGGCCCACTCCATAACTGCACCGATAGAATAGTGGTTGAGGGAGTTCATTCCTTCAGGGTTCATGGATCCATCTGGAAGAACAGAATTCCAGCGCTCCCAAACGGTTGTAGCTCCAAGATTGACCGCGTAGAGCCAAGACGGATAGTCTTCATGAAGGAAAATTGTCGTAGCTAATTTATGGTATCCATGCAGAGAGAGCATTTGGTTGATATAAGGGGTTCCGACGAATCCTGTTTTGAGATGATCGTCATCTTTCCCAAGTCGAGTGACTAAATCTCTAGCTACACGTTCCAATTGATTTTCTGGAAGTAATTCAAAGGCCAATGCCAATGCATAAGCTGTTTGCGTATCAATTGTCAAACGACCGTTAGCAGAAATGTACTCGGCTTGGATTGCATGTTTAATAGCTTGAGACAGGTTTTCATAGTTTTTTGCTTCCTCAGTTTTTCCTAATAGTCGAGCCGTTTCTGCCACAATATGAGCAGAATAGTGGTAATAGATAGAAGCAATAAAGTCTTCATCTGTTTTGCCAGTTGGCATAGCAGGATTTTCTCCGTCCAGAGCAAGCCAATCTCCGAATTGGAAGCAGTGAGTCCAGAGGTTTTCAGTTCCTGTATTACGAGTAATCCAGTCAACCCAATCCTTCATAGAAGGATAGTGTTCTTTAAGAAGACTTGCATCACCTGTCACTTGATAAGCATTCCAAGGAATGAAGGTTGTTGCATCACCCCAGATAGCTCCACCTCCATCTTTGTTACCAAAGGAAGGAGCATACATAGGAGTACGACCATCATTTAATTGTTGTTCAATGGCAACATCTTTCAAGAATTTACGGTAGAAGGCGTAGACATCCATATTATATAAGGCTGTGTTTGAAAAGACATTGGCATCCCCAGTCCATCCAAGACGTTCATCGCGTTGAGGACAGTCAGTGGGAGAGTCAAAGAAATTGCCTTTTTGACCCCAAATAATATTTTGGAAGAGACGATTGACTTTGGGATTATTCGTTTCAATCTCTCCTGTGGATCTCATATCAGAATAAATGACATCTGCTTTGAAATCTTCAGGATTTAATTGATCTAAACCTTCTACTTTCATGTAGCGGTAACCATAGTAGGTGAAAGATGGTTGAACCCATTTCTCTTCTCCATCGGAAATATATTCGAAAGCAGCGCGAGCAGATCGTAAGTTTTCACGGTAGAAATTCCCTTCTTGGAGAATCTCCCCAACTTGAAGATAGATCTTTGTTCCTTTTGGAGTCCGGTTATAGAACCGAAAAAGTCCAGCATGATTTTGACCGAAGTCTAGTACAGTTTCTCCAGCAGGTGTGTAGAGGACTTCTTGGACTTCAAGTGTTTCTTTGACGATAAGAGGCAGGCTGAGACGATCACTTAAAATATCGTAGCTTTCTTTTAAAATAATAACTGGTTTCCAGTTTACGATAGAAAGGGTATCGTCACGGTCTTCTCCATAATAGATAGACGAGTGAGTAACTTTTCCAGTTGTCGTCAGCCAACTTTCATCTGTCGTAATGACTTCATGTGTTCCATCTACGTAGTCGATATGGTATTCGGCTAAAGCACGGTGTTGATCGCCGTAGATATCCTTTACACCTTGTATAAAGCCGTATGGCCCTTTATACCAACCGTCAGCTGTCGAAATCATAAGCTCATGTTGGCCAAGAGAGAGGGCTTTGGTCACATCATAGGTTTGTAGTTGAGTCCATTGATCATAAGCATTTACTCCAGGAGCAAGAAATTCATTCCCAATCTTTTCTTGGTCAATAAGGGTTTCATATACTCCGAGTGCTGTCATATAGAGACGGGCTCTAGCAACTTCCTTGTTAATCGTAATATCTTTTTTAAAGAGGGTATTTTGAATCTCTTTATCTTTGTTTCCAATCCATTGTGCTTGGAATGGCTCAGATAATTTTCCTGTTTCAAAGAAGCTGGAAGAGGAAATACATTCCTGATCGGCTGTGCGGATGGTGATCATGATATCGTAGCGTGTGCGTGGGAGGAGGTCAAGATCTACTTCAAAGAAGTTATTATCAAATGGGAGAAACTCCGTTTGGTAAACTGGTTGATCAGCCACAGATAGGGTCAACTGTTTTTGAATCTCTTCAAAGTGATCCGTTTCAAGTGTAAATTCAATGCGGAGATGTTCTAAAAGGAAGCCGAGAGGCTCTGTCATATGGTTTACTAGGATTGATTGAATATTCATGGTTATTCTTTCCTTTTCTAGGTATCATTTTTATAAGGTAGCTACGAAATCGCCACAGAAGGGATCAATAGGATTGATGCCTGTAAAATTTTCTTGGCCAGTCACTTTTTTTAAGACAGCATCTACAGTAGCAGGTGTTCCTGTATAGGCGTTGATAAAGGTTGAAATATAAGGAACGTCAAAGAGGTGATAAGGGTTTGCCGTTGAAACAAATACCGTTGGAATGGATGGAGCAAACCAAGGAGCATTGGCTGCCATGAGCTGGATCCAGTTAAGACGAGTAGTTGTTTGGTTGCTGGCTGTTTCCACATTTGCTACGTAAAAAGCGAGGTCAAATTTTTCTTCTAAATCTGTTGTTCCTTCTTCAAACATTTCATGGAAGTCCATCTGATAGAGGGAGACTTCGAAACCTAACTGATCTAAGCCATTTTTAAAGAGATCTGTTACTTTACCCCCTTCTTTAAAGCCCCCTTCATCAGAATCACCTAGGATAACTAGACGAACACGGGGTGTTTTTTGGGGAGAGAGAGGAAGGAGTTGATCACGATCTTTCACGAGAGTGACAGAGTGTTTGGCAATCTTAGCAGCTATTTCTAAGTGCTCACTAGTTTTTAGGATTGGTTTTTCAGGAATTTGCCCAATAAATTGTCCCACTTCGTTCATCAAACCTTGAGAAAGTTTAGTTGCTAGAATTCGAGTTACAGCTTGATTGAGACGATCAATTGAAATAAGACCACTGGCAACTGCTTCTTTAACGATTGAGTAATCTTCGTCAATGTTTTTATTAAAGAGAATCATATCGATTCCGGCATTGATAGTTGCAGGTAAGAGTTCTTTACGTGGGAGAATGACATTATAGCCCACCATAGCGGTCGCATCAGTAATGGCCAATCCATTGAAACCAAGTTCTGTTCGAAGGAGGCCGTCAATGAGGAGTTTAGAGGCTGAGGCGGGGCGTAAGTCCTTATCTTTGATTTCGGGGTTTAGCTTACGTTCCCAAGCTGGTTGGTAGATATGCCCAATCATGACACAAGGTGTTCCTTGATCAATCAAGCTTTTGTAAATCTGGCCATAACTGCTAGACCAATCTTCTGCTGATAGGCTATTAATGCTAGAGAGTAAATGTTGATCACGCTCATCAACGCCATCTCCTGGGAAGTGTTTTATTACAGGAGTAATTCCGTTTGCTTCCAGGCCTTGAATTTGAGCTTTTGCCATACGGAGGACGCGATCAGGATCTGATCCGAAGGTTCGTGTATTTGTAATAGGATTTTTAAAATTTAAATCAATATCTACAATGGGGGAGAAGGACATGTTGCATCCGACCTGATTGGCCTCATAGCCTGCGATGTTTCCTAGTTCAAAGGCTGCTTGAGGATCATTCGTCGCAGCCATTTGTAGAGGATTTCCTAGCCAAGTCCCCTCACTGATGATTCCATTTCCCCCAGATTCAAGGTTAGCTGAAAAGAAAAGCGGGTATTTGCTATGATGTTGAATTTGTTTGATTTGTCGACTGATTTGGGCCGCTGGTCCTGGTCGGAACATGAGCCCACCTGGTTTATAGGTGTCAATAAAGTCATCCAGAGAGACGCGCTCTTCATCTTGTCCGATAACAAAAAAGAGCTGGCCGATTTTTTCTTCTGTTGTCATTTCTGAGACAAGTTGGTGGATGCTGTCTGCCTGTTTTGTTGTTAATAAGTAAGGTTTTTGTGTAAGATTGAGCATTCAATTTCTCCTCGTTGTTTTTTTCTATTTATATTCTAGTCTGGAATAACAGGAAAAACTATCGTTAAAAATAGCTACATATATGTTCATTTCCTAGATTTATAAAATAAGGTATAATAGAAAAAGAAAGAAGGTAAGTATGGATCCATTTATTTTAGATTTACTCATCAATAAGAGAGAACAAAGAGAGTGGAAGGAAATTGAATCAACTATGCGACCGGTTCCTGCTAAGTATTTTAATGGAGAGCCAGTTTATGAATTTTTCCAAAACCTAGATGACTCTCTTGAAATCAATTTGCAACCTATTGCACTTTCTGTCAATCCAGTAAATTCTTTTGTCCCTTATCATTTCCACAACTATGTTGAAATGATACTTCCCTTGAAGGGCGATTTATCTATCATGATTGAAAATGAACAATTGGATTTGCATGAGGGAGATATTTTTATTGTAGGGCAAAACACGGTTCATAAAAATTTAGAAAGTAGTTCAGATGATGTGGCATTAAACATTGCCTTAAAATCAACAGCATTCACGTTGAATGATTTAGATTTCTTGCATAGAAATGGAAGTAATAGTTATCTGTCTGAGTTACTTTTTTTTACTCCAACAGAAAAAGAAAGGAATGGAATTTATACGGTTTTTCGGACTGAAGAAGGTGATGGTTTAATTAATACTATTTCTAATATTATCTATGAATATTATAAAAAGGGTGATAAACAATCAAACGACATTATTCGTTATGAGCTCTTAATCCTATTTGCTAAGTTACTGAGAATTTCTAGTAGATCAAATTCTGTAGAAAGCTCTAAAAAAACAGAGTCGAATTTATTATCTTTCATGCTTTATATAGAAAAAAATTATGCTTCTATCACTTTAGAAGAAATGGGAGAACATTTTGGATTTAATCCAAATTATTTATCGACCTATCTAAAAAAACAGACGGGAAAATCATTTATTAAATTAATTCATATTCAACGAATTAATGTAGCAGCAGAGTACCTTAGACATACGAATGCTTCAATTGAGCAGATTTCATTGAAAGTTGGATATGAGAACCCATCCTATTTCTATAAGATTTTTCGAAAACTTTTAGGGATATCTCCCTCGGAATATCGGAAACAAATAGGAAAAAATATGGAATAACTAAATACTGGATAAATTTTTATGAAAAAATTGTATCCAGTATTTTTTTTGTACGTTTCATTATTTTGAACAGATCACTCCTATAGTTTGGCTATTATTAAGTGGTGGCAACTATTAAAGGGTGTAACAAATAATAACTAAATAACTTGTTTTGTTGGGTTTTATGAGGAAATTATAATTTTTATTGATCATTCAAATAATTGTGAACATCTAAGAAATGAACATACTTTTAGTGATTTTAAGATATAGTGGTATTGATATTGGTCTGATATACTGTATTCATAACATCCAATACAATTATGAAAAGGAGATACTCTGATGGATTATAAACAACCAGAAGAAATGATGGATAAAAAATTTGCTTTTTTCCATGCAACCTCAGTAAGTGGAACTGCAATGATGATTGCAGCAATCTTATCTAGTTACCTCAGTGTCTATTTGACAGATACAGTAGGACTAGCTGCAACCTCTGTTTCCCTTTTAATGTTTATAGCAGCATTATGGGATGCAATTAATGATCCCCTGATGGGAGTTATTGCAGACCGAACCAAAACGAAATGGGGGCGCTATCGTCCGTACTTCTTGCCTGCACCAATTCTATTGACACTTTTTTCAACTTTACTTTGGTTTAATCCGAATCTTGGTAGCGGGAATTTTTGGTATTATTTGGCAATGAATATTGGATATGGTATGACAGTTACTATGTATACCATGCCTCAACTGTCTATCCTTCCAGCACACGTAAAAAGTGACGCTATTCGTAATAAGATTATCACATATGGAGCAGGGTGTATGGCTCTAATGTTTACCATTGGTTCTTCTTACGGACGAGATTTAGAGCAGGTTCTTGGTAAATGGTTCGGTACTCAAAATGGATGGATCCCTTTAATGATAATACTGGGACTTCTTTCTTGTGTATCATTCTGGGGATTGTTTGTAACTGGGAAGGAAAAGTATATTGAACCACTCCCTGAGCGTCCGTTGACACAGGATTTGAAACGAATTTTAAAACATAAAGAGTTATCTCCGTATATTGTAGTATGGATGATGGCCGCTATGGGTTATGGACTAATGTTTGGTACATCTGTTTATTATGTTATGTATTACATTGCACGACCTGATTTAATTTCTACATATATGCTTGTAGTATCTCTAGGTGCTTTAGTTTCAATGGTTTTACTTATGGGGATCTTCTTGCGGATTTTTAAGTCAGCCAAACGAGCACTACAAGTATCTGTAGTAGGATCTTCAATTTGTTATTTCATTTTGTTCTTCTTTGGGAAAACGAACTTTACGTTTCTACTTGTTATGAGCTTTATTGCGACAGCCCTTGCTTCAATGCAAAACGCTCTTGTCAATGTTTTGGTCAATGATGCAATTGATTACATCCAATTTACAGAAGGAATCTCAGCCAATGGTGTGATTTCTTCAATCCAAGGATTTGCGAAGAAATGTGGGGGTACCGTTTCTAATTCTCTACCATTGTTACTACTTGGTTTGGTAGGTTATGTAGCGGGGGCAGTTGGAAAACAAAATGGTGCAACTCTATTTGTTCTTAACTTTATGAGGTTTGGAGCTCCAATCATTACAGGTGCTATTATGCTTCTCTGTCTCCGTATTAATCCTGTTGATAAACATCGTGAGGATATTGAGGTCATGAAATCAATGATTCGAGATCATTCTGAAGATAATCATGAATAGGATGATCAATAACAATATATTTTACAATCTTTTATAGATAAGAAAGATGAGAAAGTGATAACGGCACATTTGTTTTTTTCAATGTGTCGTTTTAGATAGTTACCAATAATAAAAAGCGTTAGGGATATAAGGAGAAGTAATGAAGCAAGAACTATTCAATGACGATTGGCTTTTTTGGTATGATGAAAATTCATTTGCACTAGTTTGGAATATACCTGAGCAAGCTCAAAAAGTAACCCTTCCTCATGATGCAATGATTAGTGAAACACCATACGCTGAAAGTAAAAATGGAAATAATACAGGTTTTAGAGATGGAAAAAACTATGTTTATGTGAAAATATTTACTGCAGAAGAGGAAGATTTATATAGGGAGAATATATTAAAATTTGAGGGCTCCTATATGAATACGTTTGTCTATGTAAATGGACAGCTGGCGGGAAAACATCATAATGGCTACACTACTTTCTATGTAAATATGAAAGATTTTCTTCATTTGGGAGAAAATGAGATTCGTGTTCAAGTTCGAAATGGTGCGATGAGTAATAGTCGGTGGTACTCAGGAGGGGGGCTTTATCGAGATGTTTATTTATTGAGTAGTGATTTACTTCATGTATCAGCCACTGGTAGTAAAATTAAAACAGTAGAGTTAGAAAATGACTTTGCGAGGATTGAAGTATCTGTTCCTATTGAGAATATGAAATGCAAAGGAATTCAATTTGATTTAAAATTAATGGTATGTGATAAGGACGGGAAAATTCTTCTAGTAGATCAGCGTCCTTATTATTTAAAAGCAGGGGAGAATAATGAATTTAAAACGATCTTCTCGTTGGATAAGATTCAAGCGTGGTTTGCTGAGTCTCCTACCATGTATCGTATGATTGTTGAACTATATCAAGAAGGAGACTTATGTGATACTGATACCCAAGAGTTTGGAATTCGGACTATTTCTGTAGATAGTAAACGTGGGCTACGAATTAATGGGCAACAGACAGAACTTAGAGGAGCTTGTATACATCATGATAGCGGTTTGATAGGTGCTGCGACTTATCAAGTTGCCCACTATCGTCAAGTACGTATCTTAAAAGAAGCAGGGTTTAATGCTATTCGTATGGCTCATAATCCAGCTGCTCCAGCTTTGCTAAGAGTTTGTGATGAGTTGGGAATGTATGTAATGGACGAAACATTTGATAGCTGGACACGTTTTAAAGGAGATTTCGATTACAGTCTATTTTTTGAAGAATCGTGGAAGAATGACGTATCTACTATGGTTGAAACAGATTTCAACCATCCTAGTGTTATCTTGTACTCCATTGGAAACGAGATTCCTGAAATTGGAACTAAACATGGAAGTCGCATAGCCAAAATGATTCATGATCATATTAAAGATATCGATCAAACTCGTCCGACTTTAGCTAGTATAAATGGCGTTTTTGCAGCTGGGGAAGTGATTCCGCAGATTGCTGAAGATATCCAGAAACAAAGCCAAATTGATCAATCAGATTTAACAGGAAATGTAAATGATTTTATGACTTTAATGGATACTAGTATGGATAAA
This sequence comes from Streptococcus taoyuanensis, assembly GCF_029589235.1. Taxonomy (NCBI): domain Bacteria; kingdom Bacillati; phylum Bacillota; class Bacilli; order Lactobacillales; family Streptococcaceae; genus Streptococcus; species Streptococcus taoyuanensis. The sequence goes on along the minus strand of NZ_JARQVW010000011.1, from coordinate 62,520 downwards.
ATTGTTGTGCATCCTCTGATAAGTCAGCGACTGGATTTGGCAACAGCTTCGACAGATATTGCTGGCTATAATTATATGTCAGCTCGTTACGAATTAGATGCAAAAGAACATCCTAATAGAGTTATTGTAGGAAGTGAGACTTATCCTCCTGAAATCGCACGTAATTGGTCCTTGGTTAAGAAATTAGATAGTGTTATTGGAGATTTCACATGGACAGGTTGGGATTATATAGGGGAAGCTGGAGTTGGAATACCTGCTTATAACTGGGGTGAGGGAGGATTTGGTGCTCGATTTCCTTGTCAGCTAGCTTATTGTGGAGATATCGATATAACTGGTGTTCGACGTCCACTTTCTTATTACCGTGAAATCGTATTTGGTTTACGTGAAAAACCTTATATTGCAGTTCAAAAACCCGAGCACTATGGGAAAAAGTTAATTAAAACACCGTGGGTTTTATCAGATTCTATTCGATCATGGACTTGGCCAGGTTTTGAAGGACATCCCATTGTTGTAGAAGTATATGCTCCAGGTGATGAGGTTGCTCTATATTTAAATGATCAGTTAATAGAAAAAAAAGCTACTTCAGAAGAACTAGACTATCTAACCAAATTTGAAATAATGTATCAAAAAGGTTGTTTAAAGGCGGTAAATTTTGAAGATGGTCATATGATTAGCGAAGATATTTTAATGACAGCTGATGAAACAACTGCTCAATTACAGGGGAGGATTGAGGAGAATGGTGATTTAACCTATATTTCGTATACGGTAGAAGATAAATCAAACAATCTCATTACTCATAAGAAAATGGACTTATGTATTCATGTTATGGGAGCAGAAGTGCTTGGTTTTGGGACCGGAGACCCAAAACCTTTGGATAAATATAATACTGATAGAACATCAACTTTTAATGGAAGGGCGTTAGCAATTATACGAAAATTCAATAAAGATGCACAAGTAATCGTGACCAGTGGAGACATGACTGTGGATTTAACTGTATGAGAAGTTTGATCTCGAAAAATTTAGAAAAGTTGAATCAAAAATAGTAGTTCAGAGGTACACTATGAAAAATCCTTTATATATATGGGGTGAGCAAATCCCAGGAAATAATAAACGTTTAAAGACAGATGTCTTGAATATTCACGAGGAGTATACCCCTCATGATTTATTTGAGAAATATCCGGGAGTCTGGGATAAATCATCAGATGAACTTGGAGATCTATCAGGCAATGATACCATGGTTTATCGACAAGAAATTGAACATGGACCAGCAGAAATAACGTATACAGACCGGCCTTTTCTTCTTCCTTATCTATCGGAAGGGAGCGATCAGGCAGTTGTGATCTGTCCTGGTGGAGCCTATTTGACAAAATCTATGGTGACGGAAGGAGAACAAATTGCTGAACTTCTTAATGAGGTAGGAATTTCAGCTTTTGTTCTTTGGTATCGCAGTTACCCCTATCGTGAACCCCTCATGTTTTTAGATGCTCAGCGAGCTATTCGTTATGTCCGATATCACGCAGCTGATTTTGGAATTGATCCTAATAAAATTGGTTTACTTGGTTTTTCAGCTGGTGGTAACTTAGCAGGTGTAACTTCCTTATTACTAAGAAATCAGGATTGGTTCCAAGGATTAGATTATCAATTGGATAAGATTGATTTGGAAGATGCTAGTATTTCATCCTTGGGCCTCATCTATCCAGCTATTTCTCTTCAAAAGGATAAAATAATAGCTGTTCTAGCAGGTGCTGACAGTTATCGTGATCCAGTGACTTGTCAAGCTGTTGCAGATCGATTGGATATGAGAAATGGTTTGAGAAATGGAGATGCTCCACTCTTTATCTGTGCAGCACTAGATGATGAAGTAGTTCCAGCTCAACACTGTCTGGATTTAGTGCATAAAGCGAATGAGAAGGGGATTTCTACAGAAATACATCTTTTTGCACAGGGTGGGCATGGATTTGGAGCCTGTCTAGGAGAACAGATGCCCCAATTTTATCATGATTGGACTCTTGTTCAACAGTGGAAGGACTTATATCTAACCTGGTTGAAAACGGTTTGGAAAGAATAAGATGGATTTTTAGATCTCAAGTAAGGGCTTGGGATCTTTTTTTAGAGTAAAGGAGTTACCTTAGAATAGTATCAGTTTTTCATAGGATCTTGTAGGATTTTTTGGAAAGAGAAGGGTATAATAGAACTATCAAATCAAGTGAGGTAGAGAGATGACCGACAAACTTCAATTTCCAGATGGTTTCCTTTGGGGTGGGGCGACGGCTGCTAACCAGTGTGAGGGAGCTTATAATGAAGATGGCCGTGGCTTGGCTAATGTGGATGTGGTGCCGATTGGGCCTGATCGTCACGCCATTATTACAGGTAAGAGAAAAATGTTCGACTTTGAAGAGGGCTATTTTTATCCGGCTAAGGATGGCATTGATATGTACCATCGCTACAAGGAAGACATTGCTCTCTTTGGGGAAATGGGCTTTAAAACCTATCGTTTGTCCATTGCCTGGTCTCGGATCTTCCCTAAAGGAGATGAACTAGAGCCGAATGAGGCAGGTCTACAGTTCTATGAAGACCTCTTTAAGGAGTGCCATAAGTATGGCATTGAACCCTTGGTGACCATTACCCACTTTGACTGTCCCATGCATTTGATTACCGAGTATGGAGGTTGGCGTAGTCGTAAAATGTTGGAATGTTATGAACGACTCTGCCGGACCCTCTTCACTCGCTACAAGGGCTTGGTCAACTACTGGCTAACCTTTAATGAGATCAATATGATCCTTCATGCGCCTTTTATGGGAGCAGGTCTCTGCTTTGAAGAAGGGGAGAATGAGGAGCAGGTCAAATACCAGGCGGCTCACCATGAATTGGTCGCTTCAGCCATTGCCACTAAGATAGCCCATGAGATTGATCCGAACAACAAGGTGGGCTGTATGTTGGCAGCTGGACAAAACTATCCGCATACCTGTGCTCCGCGAGATGTCTGGGCTGGTCTAGAAGAAGACCGCAAGAACTATTTCTTCATCGATGTGCAAGCGCGTGGGGAATACCCTAACTATGCCAAGAAAGAGTGGGAGCGTCAGGGAATCACGGTTGAGATGACGGAGCAGGACCTGCAATTGTTGAAAGACCATACAGTGGACTTTATTTCCTTCTCCTACTATGCTAGTCGGGTCGCTTCAGGGGATCCAGCTGAAAGGGAGAAAACAGCGGGCAATATCTTTGCCTCTCTGAAGAATCCCTACCTAGAAAGCTCAGAATGGGGTTGGCAGATTGACCCTCTTGGTCTCCGCATTACGCTGAACACCATCTGGGATCGTTATCAAAAACCCATGTTTATTGTAGAAAATGGACTAGGCGCCGTTGATACCCCAAATGAAGCCGGGGAGATTGAGGATGACTACCGGATTGATTACCTCGCAGCCCATGTCAAGGCCATGCGGGAGGCCATCAACGAAGATGGCGTTGTCCTCTGGGGTTATACGACTTGGGGCTGTATTGACCTGGTCTCTGCCGGGACAGGAGAAATGAAGAAGCGCTACGGTTTTATCTATGTCGACCGGGACAACGAAGGCAAGGGAAGCTTGGCCCGCTCACGTAAGAAATCCTTCTATTGGTACAAAGAAGTCATTGCGACAAATGGGGCTTCTGTTGAATAAAAGTTTTCGGTACTTGCTGGCCGACTCTCTCCTATAAACGAAAAAGCTTAGAATCCCAACCACAAGCTGGGGTCCTAAGCTTTTTGTATGTAGTTTAGCCAAGTCATTACGGATTTACTGGTCGTAATCTAAGACATTGTTCTCGATTACAAACTTAGATTCAGCGGAAATGTCGGCTGCTCCTAGTTGCAACTGAGAACTTCCGTCTGGCTTCATGATGTGCCACTGACCGTCCTTATGGGCAAAAATAGCCTGAAATGTGACGTTATCACTCTTGTCTCGAATGGGTAGAACAAATGCTTGATCTGCATTCTCTAAGAGAATCTCTTCTTTTTTTTCAAAGTTATAGATATAAAATTGCCCAGTTCTTTGTCCCAAACCATGAAGTTCATCGACTTTGTGCCAGTTCTCAAATTTTGTCCGAACAAGGGATTCATTATAAATCTTGTTGAAGGTTTCGTTGCGTTTCTTCGTTTCTTCCTCGTCTAGTGTTTTCTGAAACTCTGCAACCTTTTTAGTCGTTTGGATGGTTTGTTTGTTTTGCTCCCTGATTTGGTGTCGGTGGATGACTCGCATCATTCTTGCAGCAACGCCCAGGATGACAAGGATGGATACAAGACTGATTTTAGTTTTAGCATTATTTTTCATAGATGAGTCTCCCTATTGTGTCATTGGTCCTATTATACCCTTTGAAAAAAAGGATCGTCAAGTTCATCTTGTGATGATCTAACATGCAGATCTACCTGGGGACAATAGAATTTTATCAGATTTTCATTGACGAAGGTCCCTTTATTTGATAGGCTAGGGGAATAGAACTGATTTCGCAAGAAAAGGAAAAAGGAGCGAGGCAAGTGGCACGGATTTTATTAATCGAGGATAATAATGATATCCAAGAAATTTTATACAGTCTCTTAAGTGAAGATCATGAGGTCCTTCAGGCTTTTTCAGGTACAGAAGGGCTACGGCTCTTCCAGCAAGAAGCCATTGATTTGGTCCTTCTGGATATCATGCTTCCAGGGAAGAATGGGGACCAGGTCCTTGAGGAGATCCGTATGCAGAGTCAGGTGCCAGTCATCATGATGACGGCTCTTGGAGACAAACACCTCATTAGCCAGTACCTCCTTGCAGGTGCCAATGATTATATTGTCAAGCCCTTTAATCTGGACGAAGTGGCAGCTCGGGTGACGGTGCAGTTGAGAAATCAACCGACGGTAGTACAGGAAGCTCAAGTGTCGCAAAAGCTTTCCTTTAAAAATTTGGTCTTAAATCCAGAAACCTTTGAACTGGAGTCCGGCGAACAGACGCTTCGCTTGGGCAAAAAAGAATTTCAAATTTTTGAGACCTTACTGGCGCATCCAAAGAAAATTTTTACCAAAGAAGAATTGTATGAGGTGGTCTGGGAAGAGGTCTATCTGCCTGGTGACAATACCCTCAATGCCCAACTGAGCAATCTCCGAAAGAAAATTGCCCAGCTTGATCCAGATGAGGACTATATTGAAACGGTCTGGGGCTTGGGTGTTCGCTTGAAAGGAGACAAGTAATGTGGGTTTTAGTTCTAATTCTTGTCGTCCTTGTCCTTTTCTTGGGTTTGGGCTATGCTCGCTTGCTTTCTGCCTTAAAGGATTTGCAGGAGCAGATTCAAAAGAAGCTTCAAAGTGGGAGTGGGGTACGACTGACCTCCCAGGTCTCAAAAAAAGAATTGGTCGCCTTGACCAAGCAGGTCAGTGATCTCTTTGATCAGATCGAGCGGACCAATCGGATTGCCTTTCAAGAGAAAAAGACCTTGGATATGGCTATCAGTAATATTGCTCACGATATTCGGACGCCTTTGACCATTGCGTCGGGCTATACCCAACAAATCATCAAGGGTGGGACGCAGGAAGAGGAAAAGCTGAAGAAAATTGCTTCCAATCTTCAAGTCGTCTCAAAACGCCTGGAATCTCTCTTGGAATACAGACGCTTGATGGAGGGAGCCATTCAGCCTCGGATTTCAGACGTCGATCTCAGCCAAGTCCTAACTCAGCAGTTATTCCAGTATTACGATAGCTTGTCTGAGGCGGGGATTGCCTTAGAGGTAGAGCTAGAAGAGCATCTTCATTATGCTACGGATCCAGAGCTCTGGGAGCGCCTCTTGCAAAATATGCTCAGTAATGTCCTCAAGCATGGGAAGGATCAGGCGCGTTTAACCTTAATGTCGGACGCGGACACGATTCGGGTCGAGCTACGCAATATTGTGCAACAACCGATCCAGCACTTAGATCAATTAGCTAGTCGCTTCTACTCTGAAAATCTGTCGGATACAGAAGAGTCTTCCGGCTTAGGGCTCTACATCATTCAAAATTTTGTAGAGATCTTAGGGGGCGACTTGCAACTGGCAACAGAGGCAGATTGGTTTATCTTGACCATTACACTAAGAAAAAAGGCTTGAGCACCGCTCAAGCCTTTTTGTTATAAATCTTTGTGTTTAAAAGTAGCGAGTCCTAGGAAGCCAAAAACAAGGATGAATCCAAGGGCAATCGAGAGGGTGTTGTTTGTTGCTATCGTACTTTGGACCATGGAATATTGGAACTCCAAGTTTATAAAGTGGAAAATGTCAATATCTTTAAAGAAGAGCGCAGGCAGGCTTAAGAGGATATTTCCGATGAAGTAGCCAACGAAGGCCAAGGTGATGGATTGGCTGGCGTAGAGAAGGAAGGAAATGATACTGACCCAAGCCAAGGTGCAGAGGAACTGAATCAGCACAGTCAGACCAAAATGAGCCAAGAAGTGCTCTGGCATGGTGCCAAGTCCATTGTAGAGGGTCGCGATCAAGAAGACGAGACCATAAGAAACAAGAAATTGAAAGAGAGCAATGGTCAGGACGACTGCGCTTTTGGCAAAGTAGTAGCTAGTGCGAGAAACGCCATAGGCTAGGCTGTTTTTATATAAGTTTTGCGTTAAGTCTGTTCCCAGAACTAAGGTGATGACAATAATGGTAAAGAGGATGGTCACACTGATGCTGGAAGAGTAGTTGGTCAAGGCTTTAAAGCCCGTCCAAACTTCGGTTGCTTGGGGTAATTTGGATTCCGTATTGACGCCGACGTGGCCGGTAGCTCCAAAGATGACTCCAGACAGGATGTTAAGAACGAGAATGGCTTCTGTAATCCAAAAACCTTTGGAGCGAAAAAGTCTGTAAAAATCTGCTTGAATGGTATGCAACATGATAAATCTCCTAAATGAAATATGTGGGATAAGTAATACGAGACGGTGGTTTGACTAATCTACCAAGTCCGTAAAGAATTTTTCCAGATCTTGGCGGGCATAGTAGATTTCATCCACGTCGATATCCGCTTGAACGAGGGCTTTGACAATGATTTTAATATCGTGAGTCTGTCCGAAGATATGGATTTCTCCATCCTTATCGATGACCTTGATACGGTGATGGAGTTGATCCTGGATCAGTTGACTCGCAAGGGCTAGCTGGCTGGTCTTGAGGATGATGTAGTCTTCTCCTTGTTCTTCGAATTCAGCCTTGCTAATTTCTTTGATCAGGCGTCCTTGGTCGACAATGCCAAAACGATTGGCAACCAGATAAAGTTCGGACAGGATGTGACTGGAAATGAGGATGGTCATGCCGAGTTCATCATTGAGGCGCTTGATCATCTGACGGAATTCCTTGATTCCGACTGGATCGAGGCCATTGATGGGTTCGTCCAGAATAAGGAAATCTGGCTTAGCAATGAGCGCGATCGCTATTCCCAACCGTTGTTTCATCCCGAGTGAAAAATCACGGAATTTCTTCTTACCCGTATTATTCAGGCCGACATAGTTCAGGGTTTCTTTGATGACCTGGTCGGGATTTGGGATATGGCGAGCCTTGCAATAGTAGACCAGGTTTTGATAAGCGGTCATATGCTTGTGGGCCACGGGACTCTCAATGACGGATCCGACCCGTTTTAGGGCTTGCGTCCACTGGGAGCGATTTTTAGAAGCAAAGAGGGAGATGCTTCCGTCAGTTTCCTGAATCAGTTGGGTGATCACCTTGATGAGGGTGGTTTTCCCTGCGCCATTTTTACCGATCAGTCCGTAGACGTCGCCTTTGCGAATGGTGAGATTCACATCATTTAAGGCGTATTGATGACCGAATTTTTTACTCAAATGGGAAATTTCTAATACTTTTTCCATGGTTTTCTCCTTCGTCCAAATGACTAGTTGTTTTCTTTACACTCTTAGTATACAGCTTGCTTTTCAAATAACTATCAAGCAATTCTCAAATATTTCTAAAAAATTGCGGTAAAGACTTCTTATAAAATAAAAATGTTGAATAGGTGACTCTACAAAGAAATAAAAAGAATTTCTAATGTTGAAATTCAATCCAAAATATATTAAAACTTTCCGCTGTGAGAAAAGTGCTAGAAACGATCATGTTTCTAGCACTCGGGAGTTTTGGAAGTAAAACAGTTTGGGAAACTGTTTTAGCCTGAGCTTTGAAATTAAAAAGCGAAGGGGTTTAAAACAAATTGAACACGGGCTGCGGATTGTGTCAAAAAGATAAGTTCTCCTAGAATCTACAGATTTTGTGTCAAACCTCCTATTTTGACTTTATCCGCAGACGCCCTTTGTATCTTGATTAAGTCATGGAACTTCCTGGATTGCTGAAATCATCCACTGGATAATTTCACCTAACGTCCGTACTCACCTAAGGAAAGTTTTAAAAATGACTTTATATATATTATGAATAACTGTTCTAAAAGTTAGCCTCTTCATTTTAAAATTCAGCAACAAACTCTTTGATGGCTTGCGCGAGTTCATAGGGTTTCTCGGTATTGAGTAGATGACCTCCGTCTGCGATTTCTTGATAGCGGCCTTTTGGCAGGAGCTTGGCCAATTTTTTAGAAGAAGATTGATTGGCCCAATCTCTGCTGCCACAAATAACCAAGCTAGGGAGGGGGCAAGCTTTAGCGGTATCGGTTAAATTGAGCCCTTTTAATTCGGTCAAGATTTGAAGCATCTGTTGTTTATTGGCATCTTGTTTTTCAAAGACATGCTTGGGAAGTAGACGAAAGAGAAGGATCTGGAGCCGATAGAGGGGGTTGGTGTTGAGTTTGTATTGAGTTCCTGCAAGGACCAAGCCCTTGAGTTGCGGGAAGTCTTGTCTGGAGAGATCAAGAGCGAGCACGCCACCTAGTGAGAGTCCTACCAGAATAAAGGGTTCGCTTTCTTGCTGGAGGCGCTCCATCAACCTTTCTTTGACTTCCTGATAGCTTTCTTTTGGGTGGGAGAAAATATCAAAAGTTTTGGAGTGCAAGGGTGAAAGTGCAAATTGGACTCCTTGCCAAGAGAGGACATCTTGCCCTAGTCCATGTAAAAAAATAAGTTTCATCAGGAATCCTTTCTTTGAAAATCGAGTTCGTAGAGACCACGAAGAGCATTGCAGGCATAAATACGATCAGCGTCTGTTAAATCGTTCAGAGTTAAGAGTTTTTCTTCAACTTGCTGGGTCTCAAGAAGATGGCGCCGATAAATGCCATCGAGTAAGGGGAGGTGAGCTGGTGGGGTATAGAGTTGTCCCTCTATCTCCAGCACCAGATTGCCAATCGTCGTCTCTAGCAAGCTTCCGTCTGGCAGATGGAAAATTTGCTCGTGATCTGACTGGCTGAGATGGTCTCTCTGACTCGTTTTGAAATAAGTAAATGGCGTCGCTAAATCAAGCTTCTGCTCGGTCAGTTGGGCCTGTAGATAGCTAGCTGGCAAGTCTGTCAGTTCCGTGATCACTAGGTGGAAGGTTCCGTTTTTTTGCAAGGCAATCCGACAACGATAGTCAAGGTTGAGATCTAAATGAGCGAGCTCTTCTTGAAGTTCTTTCAGGAGTTTTTGCTCATCATAAGGATAGGCAAAGTAGCGACTAGCTTCTCTCAAGCGTGTTACATGTTGGTCTAAGAAAGACAACTCTCCTTGGTGGATGCGGCCGGTCGTCAGGAGCTCAAAGCGAGGCTCTTGCCGGTAAAGGACAGCCGATTTTTGCTTGGTTTCCTGGTATTCACTTTCCCATTGACTGTCCCAAGTGATACCTCCTCCTACGCCATAGATGGCTTGATCCCCCTGCATTTGAAGGGTCCGGATGGCTACATTAAAAATCCGTTTCCCTTTTGGAAGAAGGATGCCGATCGTTCCACAGTAGACACCTCGAGGAGCCTTCTCCGTCTTTTGGATGATTTCCATAGTGGAGATCTTCGGTGCTCCTGTAATCGAGCCACAAGGAAAGAGAGCTCGGAAGGTTTGGACCAGATCGACCTCAGCTCGCAAGCGACTTTCGATGGTCGAGGTCATCTGCCAAACAGTGGAGTATTGCTCGACTTGGCAAAGACGGGTCACCTGCTCACTTCCAATCTCCGAAATCCGGTTCATGTCATTGCGGAGGAGATCCACGATCATCATGTTTTCTGCTCGATTTTTGGGGTCGGCTTCTAACCAAGCAGCCTCTTGAAGATCTGATTGGTTAGTGAGACCACGGTGTGTTGTTCCCTTCATAGGGCGCGTGGTCAGTAGCCGGTCGTCTTGCTCAAAAAAGAGCTCAGGGCTGATAGAGAGAATGGAGACATCATCGTGCTGGATGAAAGCATTGTAATGGGCCTTCTGTTCTACCACCAAGCGATTGTAAATGGCCAAAGGATCAGCCTCTAGCTCTTGGGAAAGCTGGACGGTGTAGTTGACCTGGTAGGTATCTCCCTGGCGAATATGGTGATGGATGGTCTCGATGGCTTTTTGATAAGCAGGCGCCTCTACCTCTTCCTTCCAATTGGCTGGAAGCTCCACAGCCTCATAGTCCTCTGGAAAAGGAAGAGTTTCGACCTCCTCGTGGATAGTAAAATAGAGGAGATACTCTCCCATAAGAGGTGCTGGATGGACAGCAAACTTCTTCTCAAAAGCAGGAGCAGCCTCATAGCTGATATAGCCGACGGCATAAAAACCAGCCTCCTGGTAAGTTTCCACTTCTTTAAGAAGTGCCTCTACTTGGTCGAGGTCTCTGGTTTTTAATTCCTTTATGGGCTCGGTGAAAAGGTGGCGCAAACCAAGCTCTTTAAAATCAATGATGGTTTGTTTATGCATGCTTTGAGTATATCAAAAATAGAGGAAAAAAGGTAGATAAGGATGTAAGATTCCTTGCTTGGCCTTCCCTTTCATGCTAAAATAACCATAGAAACTGCTTTGGGCAAGGAGTAGGACTATGCAAAAGAATCCCCTCTATAACACCTCTAGTATCAGCTTTTTTCAATACCTCTTTGCGATTGCAGTGATTTTGGTGCATAGTGGTCGCTTGACCTCTTATGAGCCACTGCATTTTGGTCTCAAGAGTATGCTTGGCCGGCTAGCAGTGCCATTTTTTATCGTCTGTGCCAGCTTTTTCCTCAAGCAATCACTAGGGAATTCTAAGAAAATGAAGACCTATCTGGCCAAAATCGTAAAAACCTATTTGTTTTGGAGTTTTGTTTACCTTCCTTATGCCTGGCTCTTTTTCTCTAGTCTCCATCTTCCTATCTATCTTTTTCCAGCAGGTGTTCTCATTGCACTGATCTATCTGGGGATGTGCTACCAACTCTGGTATATCCCAGCCTTTTTGCTGGGTTTGTTTTTGGTCAATCAATTGGTCAAACACCTAGGTATGGTTTGGACGGGGGTGATCACCTTTCTTCTTTACTGCTGGGGCTTGATCGAGACCTATTCGGCTTATCTGGACACCACAAGTCTTCTCAAAGGTTACCAGCTCTACAGCAATTTATTTTTTACAGCGCGAAATGGTCTCTTTTACACGCCCATTTTTATTTATATGGGTTATTATCTGTATGACCATTTTCATGCACAAACTTTTAGAATTCACCGTTGGCAAAAGCTAGCTCTTGCCTTTGGATTGCTCTGTCTAGAAGGGATCATTATTTTTCAACACCAAGGAATTGATAAGAACTTTTTCTTTCTTCTTCCTTTTGTGACCGTTTATTTTGTCAATGCCTGCCTGCGATCGTCCTTTTTGAAAAGCTATAATTTACAGTATTTAAAGCAAATGAGTATAGCTCTTTACTTTTCGCATCCGATCTTTATCGAGTGGGCTCGCTATGGCTTTAGCAGCCTCCCTCTCTCTTATCCAGACAGGGGCAAGCTGATTTTTGTGACTGCCTTGTTTGGTAGTCACCTTTTTGGACTAGCTATGCTGTGGGTACGAGAGAGAAGGGAAAAACAAAAGATTCCTTCAAATGGTGAAGAGTTAGATAAAATAATCAACCAATAGTAGGGTGTACAAAACTCAAGCAGATGTGTTTGAGTTTTTTTGTATGAAGAAAATCAAGGAAGAATAAGAATTGGCAGACTGCTCCTCCTTGTTTATAAATGTTTTATTTTCTTGCCCTTGGATAGAAGAAAGGGGAAATCAGTACCAGATAGTGATTTATAATATAGACATCATTGCAAATAATGTCTATATTATTGAATAGTGATGATTTAATTTGAAAAGCAAAGGATATTTTAAAAAATAAGTGATAAAATTAAAGGGAGGGCCTTTTGGAAGGCTAACAAAAGTAAAGGAGATAAGACATGAAAAAGCTTCGTTCATTATGGAAAGACTTTTTGAAAAAAGGTTTTGCCATTTTAACAATTTTCATGATGCTAGGCCAGCTTGGTCAAGGGGCGATCACAGCCTTTGCCAATGAGCTAGCAGTCGGGGATAATGGGGCCTTGGATGTTACCCTTATGTATGGGGATAAACAGAACCATCCAGATGGGATGTCCTATTACACAGGGGATACCATGTCTGGTTATATCCAGATCACCCCTAAGAATTTGACAACGGATATTAATGAAGTAACGGTGACCTTGAAGGTTCCTGGAAAGTACTTACGAGAAGTTAGTTTCCCTGACTTCAATAGTGCTTCAGAGCATGACAAACCAACGGTTACAAAAGTTGGAGATGATTATCAAGTCACACTTCACTTTAACAATTACCAAAAGTCAGAGGTCCTGACTTTACCATTTATTGGAAAATTTAAAGTCGGTTATGCACCGACCAATTATTCATTGGATATTACGGGTACCTTGAATATCAATGGTCAAGAAGCAAAACTCAATGATATCATTTGGAAACCCAAGTACAATGACTATCGCTTAACCAAGTATATCAACCAAAACTTGAACGAAGCCATGTCCAAGGACTATGCGGAAGCCATGCCTGGTGTTGTCAAAGGGGCTGACGGAAAAAATTATATTGAAACCCCATCATCTGTTCCATTTGCATTTCAATTGGAGGGAATGCAAGGACAGTATGGGGGACAATATCGTCAATTAGAATCAGTAACGCTTACCGATAAGTTGCCAACCTATACAGATAAAAATGGCAATACCCGGACAGCAGTTTTAGATACAGCTAAGTCTGAAGGTTGGGTAGATAATGGAGATGGCACCGTTTCTAAGACGTTTACAGCAGATGCAAACGGTAATCCAGCAGCTTATCACCAAGAATTCATGGCAAAAATCAAGAATACAAGTTACCTTTACTTGAAGTTTCCTGATTTAGTTTTGGAAAAGGACCAGACTCTCAAAGACGTCCTTAGTAAGGATTTGACAAACTCAGGAAGTATTGTGGGAATTCCTGCCAATCGTGGAGAGGGAGAACCGGATATTACAGCTGAAGATTCTCTTATTTTCCGCTTGACCTCTCGTGACCTGGAAGGGGCTGGAAGTTTTGCCAAAAAAGCAGATGGTGATGTCTATGATTCAACTGAATACAAGGCAGCAAACTATAAATGGATCATCGCTTTTGATAATAAAACTCCTTCGACACAAAAGAATTTTGTTTTCTATGATGAGACAGTGGACTCTCGGTTAAAATTCACCAAGATTGATTACGCTCGTCTTATGCAAGGAAATTACGGTATTGGTGAGTATATTAGCAAATATGTGAAACGCATCATCCTTACTTTAGAAGATGGTAGTCAAAAAGAAGTTCAGCCAGAAACCGATAAAGACGGCAATGGTTTTATCGACTTAACCAAGTATGGAACCGTTGTCGGTTGGCGGATGGAAATGAAGGATGATTTTGTCCTAAAATCTGGTCAAGGAATTCGCTTCAATACCTATACAAGCTTCAAAGATCCAGAGAAGACTCGTTACGATGAAAATGATGCGACCAAGAATGAATTCAAGAATACAGGTCGTGTCACTTATCAAACACAATCAAACCTTGCTAAAGACCAAACATCAGATTGGACCTTTAAGCTGATTCCTTTGAAGGAAAGCTTTGAGATTTCAAAAACGACAGATTACAATGATGTTCGTTATACTGATGGAGAAAATATTCGTTTTGGTTTGATGGCAACCAAAGTGGTCTTGGATCCTGATAAGGATTATGGAGACCTGCGAATCATTGATCTGTATGATCCAAATACCCTTAAAGTCGACTATAAAGATTTTGAAAGAAACCTTGCCTCTAATGAAAAAGGTATGAAATTCTTAAAGAGCTACGATGTCATTGAAAACTACCACAATTCTGGACGGACAGCTCTCATCATGCATTTGGATCAAAAAGAGTTTATTAAGGCTTCTCTTCAAGATCTTAATCGCGTGCGTCTACCATTTATCGTGGCCGATCTGAAAGGGAAAGACGATGGTGGGACCTTCACCAATAAGGTTTATGTCGCTGGAAATGGGATCCACGATCTTGAAAATGCCAACCCTGATCGGGTCACGGAAGATGTGTATGATCTGAACGGAAATGGTTCAACAACGGATAAAATTCCATATGCTCAATCAAACTATACGATTGTTGCTGCTGAAGGAATCTATGCACGCAAATATATCGCTAAAAATGATGACCTGTCAGACGCTTCGATTGTGACACGTACCTTCAAACCAGGTGAAACCTTTAACTACAAACTCACCATTAAAAATAATACGGATAAGGCAGTAGAAGACGGAGTCGTCTATGATGTCCTGCCAAAAGTAAAAGACGTTAACACACTAGACGGATCTGGTCGGATGACAGAATACACGGTCAGCCTTCGTGGACCAGTGACAGCTCCAGAAGGATGGACGGTCTACTATACAACTGATACAGGCGTTACGACAGATACCATGGCGCAAGCTGCTGACAAAGATATCTGGACGACAGCTGTGGCTGATTACAGTCAAGTAACAGGAATCAAGTTAGTTGCAAATGCTGGTACTACGATTCCTGCGCGTGGAGAAGCAAGCTTTGGTGTCCCAGTTGTAAATCCAAGTGAATTGACTGATGAAGTCAAGGCTTTGATGCAAAAACGCACCAAAGATAATGAAGATAACGGCGGTCGTTCTGGTCTTGTTCAAGCCCATAACCAGTTTGGTTACAAGGCGAAAGGTCATGAAGGAAATCGTGAGTCTAATACCGTAACTGCACAAATCTTCTCGGCTGCTTTCCACGTCAAGAAGGTGGACAAGGATGATCCTAAGAAAGTTCTTGAAGGTGCTGAATTTACCTTAACTGATGCAAATGGCGCGGTTGTTGCGACGGCAACTTCTGATAAAAAAGGGGAACTTTCCTTTAACACCTTAACAGAAGGAATCTATACGCTCAAAGAAACCAAAGCACCTGAAAACTACAAGTTGGATGAAACAGAACATGCCGTGGTTGTTACCTATGATGCGGACAAACAAATCTACCACGTCACGGTGGATGGAAAATCAGTCGGATCAAAAGCAGTCCCAGTTGAGATCGCTAATGAAGCAGATATCAAGTATCTCGATCTTGAAGCTTCAAAAGTTTGGGATGACCAAGACAACCAAGAAGGACTTCGCCCGGCAAGTGTGGAATTCCAACTCTATAAGAATGGCAAAGCTCAAGGAAAACCAGTCACGGTTTCAGCCGCAACAGACTGGAAAGCTCACTTTACGAATCTTCCAGATAAAGACAGTGACGGCAAGCTCAATACCTACACTGTTAAAGAAGTGAAAGTTCCGACTCATTATACGGTCGATACAGAAGAAGCCAGCTTCACAGATGGAAAAGCCACCATCACCAACAAGCGCACTCCTGAGACCACGACGGTAACAGTCAAGAAAGTCTGGGATGATGCTCAAAACCAAGATGGTCTTCGCCCATCTACCATCAAAGTTCACCTCTTGGCAAATGGAACAGAGGTGCAAGCACTTGACCTGACTGGTGAAGGAGATGAATGGACTCATACCTTCACAGACCTGCCAGTCTATAAAGATGGTCAAAAAGTTGTCTACACAGTGACAGAAGACAAAGTGGACAATTACACCACTAAGATTGATGGAACTACGATTACCAATACTTACAAACCAGGTAAGACAAGCCTTACTGTTACGAAAAACTGGAAGGATGCCAATAACCAAGATGGCCTTCGTCCAAAAACAATCAAGGTTCAATTGTATGCTGGTGATCAAAAGGTTGGTAAGGCGGTTGAATTGTCAGCAGATAACAAATGGACCCATACCTTCTCAAACTTAGACGAGAAGAAAGCTGGCCAAGTTATCAACTATACAGTCAAAGAAATTGATGTTCCAGAAGGCTACACACAAGCTGTCGAAGCAACTAACCCAGGTCAAGTAGTCGTGACCAACACGCACGAACCAGAAAAGACCAAAGTAGAAGTGAGCAAGAAGTGGGAAGATGGAGACGACCAAGATGGTCTCCGTCCAGCCAGCATTCAAGTTCAATTATACAAAGATGGCTTTGCGACGGATCAAGTGGTAGAACTTTCAGCCGCGAATGACTGGAAAGGTGCATTTGAAAACCTTGATGCCAAGGCAGCTGGAAAAGCAATCACTTATACGGTGAAAGAAGTCGCTGTCCCAGATGGTTACAAGGTGACGGTAAATGATAAGGACAAGGCCAATGTTGTCTTGACCAATACGCATGAACCAGCTTTGACAGAGATGAAAGTTACGAAGAAATGGGAAGATGCCAATGACCAAGATGGTCTTCGTCCAAAATCCATTAAGGTTCAACTCTATGCTGGTGATGAAAAAGTAGGAGATCCAGTGGAGTTGTCAGCGGACAATCAATGGACTCATACCTTTACCAAATTAGCTGAAAAGAAAGCTGGTCAAGCTATCAGCTACCGTGTGGAAGAAGTAGCTGTTCCTGAAGGCTACCAAGTATCTGCTGATACTTCTGACGTTGCTCACACGATCTTGACCAATACCCATACGCCAGCGGTGATCGATATTCCAGTGACCAAGATCTGGAATGACCAAGACAATCAAGATGGTCTTCGTCCAGCAAGTATTGTGGTGAATCTTCTTGCCAATGGTGAAAAAGTTGCTCAAAAAGAACTCACGAATGCGACAGATTGGAAAGAAAGCTTCACAGGTCTACCAAAATTCAAGGATGGAAAAGAAATCGTCTATACTCTTCAAGAAGAGAAGGTAGCTGAATATACGACTACAATTGATCAGGCTGCTTATACCATTACCAATACCCATGCACCTGGTAAGACAAGCGTCACGGTCACTAAGAAGTGGGATGATGAGAATGACAAGGATGGAATTCGTCCGAAGAGTATTCGCGTTCAACTCTATGCCAATGATCAAAAAGTCGGTCAAGAAGTAGAATTGTCAGCTGAAAACAAGTGGACCCATACCTTTGCAGATTTAGATGAAAAAGCAAATGGAAACACCATCACTTATACAGTGAGAGAAGTCAGTGTTCCAAAGGGCTATGAAGCTCGTAACGACGAGGATGGTAAAGGAAATGTTGTGATTACTAACAAGCATGTTCCAAAAGAAACTCCAAAACAACCAACTCCTCCAAGTTCATCTGAACCAAAGAAACCGGGTCAACCTGAACCTAAAAAACCAAGCCAACCAGAGCCGAAGAAACCAGGCAAGATCTTAGGATTCTTACCAAATACGGGTACGACCATCTCTATTATTAGCCTAGTTTTAGCCTTTTTCTTGGCAAGCATTGCAGCTTATATTTTGAAGAAAAAGAAAAAATAAGCTAGTGCTTCCTTTATAATATGAACAAACACCAGAGATGGTGTTTGTTCATATTAAAGACAAAGTCATCTTAGAAACTTTCCATAGGTGAGTGCGGACGTCAGCGAACTTCGAAGAAGTTCCATGACTAATTATTGAGCCTAAGGTCTCAATAATTCCGAGTGCTAGAAACATTATTGTTTCTAGCACTTTTCTCACAGAGGAAAGTTTCAGAAGATGGTCGAATAATACTAATAAATAAAACTTTATAGAAGTTATTAGATTTATATAAAAGAACAGTTTTTCTCTGTTCACAACAAACACCAGAAATGGTGTTTGTTTTTTTATAGTGGCCTCTTATAATTGTCTAGCGATCGTTCTCATGGGCGCTTGCTCTATTTTTTAATTCCCGAACGTTTTCAAAAAAAATTCAGAAAATTCTTGACTTCTATGAAAATCGGAGTATGATTAGTTGTGAACTGTTGAACAATTATTTTCAAGAAAATCCCTGATGTCGACTAAGGGATCTGTGAAAGGAGAAGCGGTTCAAATCAAAAATCTATAGAGCGTTGCGTCCGAAAGTCTAAACAGACACGGCTCTTTAAAAACAAAAGGAGAAAATTATGAAAACAGAACCGATTCATCGTACCAGTATGTGGAAATTTAAGTTAAGTGCTGCCACCATGACTTTGATTCCCGCTGCCGTGGGGATTAACTATGTTGCCAAAGCCTTGGCGGAGGGGTTAAAGTTGCCCGTTTGGCTGGGGTCTTTGGGAACCTTTCTTGCCAGCATGTTGGCTGGGCCGGTTGCCGGTGCCATCAGTGGTTTCATCAACAACGTGATCTATGGGCTGACCTTATCGCCAATTTCAACCGTGTATGCGATTACCAGCATCGGAATTGGGATTGCTGTCGGAGTTTTGCACGCCAATGGGTGGTTCTCGTCAGCGCGACGAGTATTTGTTTCTGCTATTATTATTGCCATCGTTTCAGCTGTCATTTCAACGCCACTCAACGTCATCTTTTGGGGTGGTCAGACCGGTATCGCTTGGGGTGACTCATTGTTTGCGGTAATGGTCGCCAATCATGCACCAGTGTGGCTGGCCTCATTTATCGATGAGTTTGTCTTGGATATTTTGGATAAAGTCTGCGTGGCCTACCTGGCATTCTTCATCTATCGTCAGCTGCCGAAGCGGATGGTGCACTTCTTTAGCGGTGATAAATGATGACTGATCAAACATTGATTTCTGGAGCGCCACGGGTCAAGCTCAAGTGGTACCAGGTGATCGATCCGATTACTAAGCTCTTGTTCATCTTGGACATGACGTTGTTGAGCTTTGCCAGTATGAATTTATTGCTTCAGGCCGGATTAATTCTTGTCGCAACACTGCTATTGTTATTTTCCAAATTGAGTTCTACCATCTTTAAGGCGCTGGGATTCAGCCTGTTTCTGATTTGCACCATGCTGATCATCCAAGGGTTATTTTACAGTCGGAATCAAACTGTGCTGTTTTCTGTGCTTGGGGTGTCGTTCTACAAAGAAGGCCTGATTTACGCCACCACACTGGGTTGTCGAGTATTGGTGATTATTTTGACCAGTGGCTTTTTTATGGTGACCACGAGTATTTCAGAAAACGCGGCCTATTTGGAACTGTCCGGATTGTCTTATAAAACCGTCTACGTTCTGATGTCGGTGTGTTATATTTTGCCGGAAATGATGCGCAATATGCGGAAAATCCAGCAGGCGCAAAAAGTTCGCGGAACCAATCCGCAAAAAACGTTGATTCAGAAATTAAAGTCAGTCCTGCCGGTTCTAATTCCATTGGTGATTAAGACCTTGGATCAATCGATGGCGCGATCGATTTCTCTCCAACTGAGAGGTTTTGATAATCCGAACCGGACTGTCAGAACCTCCCAGCGCGTGTATCGCCTGTCGCGGACGCTGCACATTGGTCTGACTGGATTGGCAATTTTATTGATTGGGTGGAAGATATGGACGAAGATAAACGGATTGTAATTGAAAATTTGACCACCCGTTATCCGGGTACTGAGCAACCACAACTGCGTCAGATTAACGCGGAGGTTCATACCGGCCAGGTGGTTGGGATTATCGGGAATAGCCACTCCGGCAAATCGACTTTGTGCCGTGTGCTGGCAGGGGTCATTCCCAAAATGGTGTCTGCTGAGATTGAGGGCGACTGGCACATGTTTGGCCAGCGAGTGTCCGACAATTGGCCCGTTTATAATGCCATGAATGGAGTTGTACTGCAAAATCCAGCTGGCCAACTAAGCGGGTTGGCAGACACGGTTGCCGATGAAATCGCCTTTGACTTGATTAATCAGGGAATGGCTGAAGGACTGATTCAAAAACGGGTTGAAGAAGTTGCCACGCAAATGGGGCTGATTGAACAGCTGAATTTGCGTCCCGAGAGCCTTTCCGGTGGTCAGAGCCAGCGGTTGGCAATTGCCACGGCGATTGCGGCTAACCCGGCTGTTTTGATTATGGATGATCCGACCAGTCAGATGGATCCCCTTGGCCGCCGACAATTTTTCCAATGGCTGGCCCAAGTCAAAGAGACGACTGTCTTCATTGTCACCAGTGAAATTGACGATTTGTGCGAAGTCGCCGACGTTGTGTGGGTGCTGCACGAGGGTCAAATGGTAGCCCAGGGCAGGCCGGGTGAGGTGTTTAATCATTTGGCAGCTGACTGGCAGATTCCAGCCCCGACAATCCAGCAACTTGCTCAAAAAATGGATTGGCACTTGGCTGATGGCCGGTATCCGGTGAATGACGCTGAACTGAAGGAGGTTCGTTATGTCCACAATTGAACTGAAACACCTGACGTTCACTTATCCGGAACGGTCCTTTAGCTTGGATGTTGAAGACAAACACTTCGCCGATCCGATGGTGGCGATTGTCGGCCAAAATGGTGCCGGCAAATCAACGCTCTTCAAATTGTTGACGGGCTTGCTGACACCACAAACCGGTGTGATTAAGATCGATGGAGAAAATTTTAATGATCTTAAACCAGTCGAAAAGTTACTGAAGGTTGGGATTACTTTTCAGAATCCTGACGATCAGCTTTTCAACCCGACCGTTCAACGAGAGGTGGAGTGGAGTGTCGCGCAGGTCATGGATGACCACGACACGATTACGAGGCGGGCTTTAGCGGCTCTAAAAAGAGTTGGCTTGGATGATAAAACAGCTGAAAGTCCATATGACCTGTCATTGTCGGAACGCAAGCTGTTGAGCGTTGCCACAGTTTTGGCAGTGGATCCGGCGATTTATTTATTTGATGAGCCGATGATGTCGCTTGATTGGGAAAGCCGGCGCAAGTTGACCGCAATTTTCCATCAGTTGGCTGATTCGGGCCACCAAGTTGTGACCATCACCCATGACATGGATTGGGTCGCCGCCGAGTTTGAGTCGGTGTATGTTATGGAACACGGGAAGTTTGGCTTCGCCGGCAGTCCACGGGAATTATTCAGCGATCACGAACTTGTCCAGCGAGTGGGATTACTACCACCGCGGATTATGGACATAGCGAAGTCGCTGGGTGATTCACAGACATATTTATCGGTTAATGATTATTGCCAGAAAAATCGAGATGTATAGAAAAAGTCACCTCTGCGGGTTTTCCAGGTTGAAGGATTAACTTCAGCTTCTGGCAAGAACTCACATGGGTGACTTTTGTGTTTAATAACGTTTCATGATCATCGGGTGCTTCCTCAGATCACTCGGTTTGGTTTTACTTTGTTTCATGGTCATAATCATATACCATTTCTTTTGGATCTTTTGTTTGACTAATACAAAATAGGTCTTCATAGGTCTTCGCATTTTTAGCGCCCATTAGGATCATCAGTATAATTTTCTGAATTAGGAGACTGTCCCATCACTATTCGAACTTTGTCTCCCAACTTACGCTGTTCCCATTCATCCGTGAATCCTTTAAATCGCAATTCTGGAACTTTCTTTTTAACTGAATCATCTATTTTCACCATAGTCCCCACCATTTTATTGGTTTTTCTTGATTTACTTTATCAACAGTCTCGTTGGTTGGTACCAATGGAGTAAGGCAGCTAAGAAGGGGTATTAGTGACAATTAATAAAATGCATGAGGTTGGGCATGTTGCCCCACCTCTTTTTATGATATACTAGAGTAGTTTTTGAGACTTGTAAAAAATGTTTTTTTTTAGTTCAAATTTAAAAAAGAAAAGGGGAGAACATGGACATCTTTTTGATGAGCATATCAGGGATTCTCGTCATCCTGGGCATGATTTTAGTGGGCTTTATCATTGGTGAAAAAGGCTGGTTCGATGACAAGTCGCGTGGCCTACTCGCTAAATTGGTCACTCAAGTTGCTCTTCCCTGCTATATGCTCTACACCATTACGCAACGCTTCACAGCAGCAGATCTACTTAAAATGTTGCCAGCCTTGCGATTTCCTGCCCTGTCTATGGTTATTTTACTTGGCATCGCGACAGGGGTAGCAAGGATCTTTGCAGTAAGACAGGACCGTCGTGGCCTCTTTATTTCCATGTTTTTTAACTCCAATACCATCTTCGTGGGACTCCCCATTAACCAAGCCCTCTTTGGAGATGCCAGTATTCCCTATGTTTTGATCTATTACATGTGTAATACGACCTTTTTCTGGACTTTGGGAACTTATCTCATTCAGCGAGATGGTGAGGGAGAAGCTCAGTTTGATCTCAAAACCAGTCTGAAAAAAGTCTTTTCTCCGCCCCTGATGGGCTTTCTCTTGGGACTAGTCTTGGTGATGCTACAGATCAAGTTGCCAGCCTTTCTAGCCAGTGATTTACAGTACCTGGGCAATTTAACAACCCCCTTATCCATGATATTCATCGGTTTGTCAGTGTCTCATGTAGGTGTGAAGCAGTTGGTTCTGGGAAAAGAGCAACTATTGATTCTACTAGGTCGCTTTCTGGTTGCCCCTCTCTTGATGGCCTCCATCGTCTACTGGGTGCCTCTTCCAAGTTTGATGAAGCAGGTCTTTATCATCCAGTCCGCTATGCCTGTGATGACCAATGCGCCAGTTGTTGCCAGACTCTATGGAGCTGATAGTGACTATGCAGCCGTCATGGTGACAGAAACGACCCTTGCAACCATGGTGGTGATTCCTATTCTCATGCTGTTGATGGCATAATAAATAGAAACTACAAAAGCTCAAGTTTTTTGAAAACCTGAGCTTTTCTTATATGAGAGCTAATAAAATTGTAATCACCAGAGCGATGCCCATCCGAATCAGGTGGTGGACTGGGTGGAAGTTTCCTTTGTGTTTTCCATTCCAATAGGCTCCGTAGCAAATCAAACCACATCCGATCAGCCAAAGGGCTAGAGAGACAATCGGTAAAAAGAAGTAGAGGATGAGAGATAAGGTCGCAAGGCTACTTCCGATGAGGAGAAATGTATTTCCTAAAGTGTGATTTCCCTTTTTAAATTCTGAAAGGGAGGCCAATAAGTGAAGAAGAACAAAAGCAAGGGCAAAGAAGGCCGTAAAAAAGCCGAGAAGAATGGGGAAGAACATAGGGTTTCCTTTCTAAGATATGATTGCCTGAGTACTATTTTTTATGACTGATTTTATGAAGAATCATAAATGATACTACAAGATTTAAAATAATAACCAATAAGGTAAAAAGAGAGTAACCATAAAGTTTAATTGGAAATTCATTTTTGAGATTGCAAAGAGCAAACAAACTTGTTAAAATGCCCGTTAACAACCCAGGCACATATTTTCGAATAACGACTGTCTGAATCAGATGTCCGAACACATGGTAGATATAAGCGATTATGATGCTTGCGTAAATGCTATAGTTATTAAACTGGTAACTAAGATATAGCGACGTCATTAGGATGAGAAATTGTTCCAAGACAATAAAGTTGAAAGCAAAAGGAGTGTAATAAGTTAGGATTCGATTGTTTGGATACTGGATTGATATTTTTTTGACAAAGGATGGCATCCAAACGATTTCTTCGAGTTCGTGAAGCATGAAGAGTGATGGAAATAGAAAGTAAAATTGTACGCTGGTCATTGAAAATACTCCCTTCTAGTTCG
This sequence comes from Streptococcus taoyuanensis, assembly GCF_029589235.1. Lineage (NCBI taxonomy): Bacteria > Bacillati > Bacillota > Bacilli > Lactobacillales > Streptococcaceae > Streptococcus > Streptococcus taoyuanensis. The sequence goes on along the minus strand of NZ_JARQVW010000011.1, from coordinate 38,843 downwards.
ACCCCACTTTTAAAATCTCCAAATAAAACTGGGTCACTTCTTGTTCGGTGTAGGACTTGCCTTTTTTCAACCACCAGCTGAGGGTTTCAATGAAATGGCTGACGACCAGGTGTTTGAGATAGGAGTGGGGAATGTTAGGGTACGATTGGATGAGTTCGTCGGCTACCATTGGGTAGACATCGTGTTCTAGTTCTTTTCGCAGTTGCCGGATAAAATAATCGTTTTTAGAGAGCAAGAGACTGGTCACATGATCTTGATTTTTCTTGAAATGCTGAAAGATATGAGCTAGATAGTCTTGTGGTGAGAGGTGTTCAGCACGCTCAAAGAGATGGTGAAAGAGCTTTTGACAGAGTTCATCTAGCAATAATTCCTTACTCTCGTAATGGCTGTAAAAGGTCGAGCGCCCCACATCAGCAAGGTCTATGATTTCCTGAACCGTGATGGCTTCGTAGTCTTTTTGGTTGAGTAAGTGTAAGAAAGCCTGATAGATAGCTTTTCGAGTTTTGGTGATGCGACGATCCTGTGCTGTCATATGGACACTTCGAACAAACTGTTCAGTAACGTACACCCTAAACGGTTTGCCCCTATCCTTTCTGTTGTGAATGTTAGATAATGATAATGAACATGATGTTCATGAATCTATTATAACAAAGGAAATAGGATTATGAAGACAAAACATGCGGTCTGGATCGCTTTTTTCTTGAATTTGAGTTATGCCATTGTTGAGTTTATTGCAGGAGGGATTTTTGGATCCAGTGCGGTCCTTGCGGATTCGGTCCATGACTTGGGGGATGCGATCGCTATTGGGATCTCTGCCTTTTTGGAAAGTATCTCCAATCGCGAAGAAGACAGCCGCTATACCTTGGGCTACAAGCGCTTTAGCCTTTTAGGGGCCATGGTAACGGCAGTGATTCTCATGACAGGGTCCGTTCTGGTTATTTTGGAAAATATAACGAAAATCTTTCATCCACAACCTGTCAACGATGAGGGCATCCTTTGGCTAGGAATCATAGCCGTCAGCATCAATGTGCTAGCGAGTCTCGTCATTCGCAAAGGACAAACCAAGAACGAATCCATTCTCAGCCTGCATTTTCTGGAAGATACCTTGGGTTGGGTGGCTGTTATCCTAATGGCCATTGTTCTACGATTTACCGACTGGTATATTCTGGATCCGCTCTTATCTCTTGCCATTTCCATCTTTATTCTGTCAAAAGCAATTCCACGTTTTTGGAGCACGCTCAAGATTTTTCTCGATGCTGTGCCAGAAGGAGTAGATATCCAGCAAGTGAAGAGTGATTTGGAGCAGTTGGACCATGTGGCTAGTATCAATCAGCTTAATCTCTGGACCATGGATGGGCTGGAAAAGAACGCCATTGTCCATGTTTGTTTAGAGCATGTCAACCACATGGAGGTTTGTAAAGAAGCGATTCGTACCTTGCTCAAAGATTGTGGTTTTCAAAACGTCACCATTGAGGTTGATGAAGACTTAGCAACCCACCGAGCCCATAAGCGTAAGATCGAAGAACTGGAAGCTGATCAACATCATGGGCATGATCATCACCACCATAAATGACGAGTTGGTATGAGCAGAAGCTCGATAAAAAGTGTATACTATAGATAAGTGAGCAATAGAAAGTAGGTTGTTCCTATGAAGAAAACAGTCTATACAAAAGCTGGGCAAGTGGGGCTAGTAGAAGTAGAACGTCCACACATCGAAGCACCAGATGATGTTATTCTCCGTATCGTCCGCACCTGTGTTTGTGGATCCGATCTATGGAGCTACCGCAATCCGGATATTGAAGCAGGCCACCAAAATAGTGGCCACGAAGCTATTGGGGTTGTCGAAGAAATCGGAGAAGCCATTACAACGGTCAAACCGGGAGATTTTGTCATCGCACCTTTCACCCATGGCTGTGGGGAGTGTGATGCCTGTCGTGCTGGCTATGATGGGACGTGTGACCGTCATATCGGCACCAACTGGTCTGATGGGGTTCAAGCAGAGTACATGCGCTTCGAATACGCCAACTGGGCTCTTGTCAAAATTCCAGGGCAACCTTCTGATTATACAGAAGCTATGCTTAAATCCTTCTTGACACTAGCAGATGTCATGCCGACGGGCTATCATGCGGCGCGTGTAGCAGATGTGCAAAAAGGTGACAAAGTCGTGGTCATTGGTGACGGTGCTGTTGGACAATGTGCGGTTATCGCAGCTAAGATGCGGGGAGCATCGCAAATTGTCCTTATGAGCCGTCATGAAGATCGCCAACAAATGGCTCTGGAATTTGGAGCGACAGCCGTTGTTGCGGAGCGCAGGGAAGAAGGCATTGCCAAGGTTCGTGAAATCCTCGGAGGAGGAGCAGATGCGGCCCTTGAATGTGTCGGTACCGCGGCAGCTGTCGATCAAGCCCTTGGGGTTCTTCACAATGGTGGTCGCTTAGGCTTCGTCGGTGTCCCTCACTACAATAACCGTGCCCTTGGTTCGACCTTCGCCCAAAATATCTCAGTGGCAGGTGGAGCAGCCTCAGTTACTACTTATGACAAACAAGTTTTGTTAAAAGCAGTTCTTGACGGTGATATCAATCCGGGTCGTGTCTTTACTTCAAGCTATAAACTGGAAGATATCGACCAAGCTTATAAGGCTATGGATGAACGCAAGACTATTAAGGCTATGATTGTTTTAGAGTAACGAAAAAATCTAGTAGAAATCATCTACTAGATTTTTTGTAGTGAAATAAATTCTTATTTCAAATCTGACATCACTTGTTTCTTGGTGAAGGTGCGTTCTTGTTTGTTAGCCAAGGCCTTGATGCGAGCATCTAAAAGAACAGCACGACCTTCCGTACTTCGAGTATAGACCAGGTCATACTTACCTATACTCTTTCGGATTTGCTCGACAAAGGCTTGGGCCTCCTCTTTTCGCTTGTCAAAGAGGCTTGGCACGGCGAAATATTCTGTCTGGTCGGATACTTTTTCTTGGGCTTTTAGGATGTAACGCTGGTTTTCAATCGGTGCGAAAAATTCGATCATGGTTTGCGAGAAGAGTTCTTTCTCTCGCATGGTTCCGCCCTTCATATAGATCAGCGTGTTGATGGCATCCTTCCTATCTCGGACCACTTGGATACGGGTCTCCTGGGTCTGGATCTGGCCAGAAAGGAGTAAAGCTTGGTGAATGGCCTGGCCAAAGACTTCTAGCCGTTTGTAAGGGCTCTTATAGAGGTAGTAGCGTAGCCAAGCAAGAAGTGCGAGAACAGCTAAGACGAATAGAAGAATAAGAGAAACAGTGTTCCTTCCTCCTCTATGTGAGTAGTAAATCAGGTTGGCGAAAGAATCGGTCAAAGTAGCGGCCGTCAGCCAACGAGCTAGCTTTCTAGCATCAAAAAATAGGGCCAGGGGCAGGAAGTGTTTATCCACTTGGACCTCGTTTGCAATCTCCATATTCTCCAGAATTGGAAGAGCTTTTTGCCAGCCATCCCGGAGTTCTTGACGATGGGTAGAGCGCTCTAAGGTCTCTTCGTTGAGTTTCTGTAACTGTTTTTTAGTATAGCGGATATTGTCAAAGGCCAGACGCTCGATACCGGATTCGATAAAAGGTTCCTTGTAGTGGAGGCCTAAAAATTGCTTCATCCGTCTTTCTAAGAGCTCCAGATCAGGACTATATTGTTTCAGCTGATCAGTGATGGCTTCGATCTCTTCTTTTTCTTGATCGGACTTTTCATACCATTTCTTTAGGGAAAGATTGATGGAGACCAGATGCCAGATGTTACTGGTCTTGTCTGGATCTTGGGGCCATACTCGGATGGCACGGCCTCGCATTTGGTTGCTGAGCATAAAGCTACCGACAAAGCTCGCTAGGATCAGGGAGTTGACACAAGGAGCATCCCAGCCTTCTCCTAGAAGAGACTTGGTTCCAATCACGACTTGGATGAGTCCCTCTTGAAAGAGCTGGGTCACAGCTGTCACCAAATCATGTTGAGAACCAACTAAGCGAACTTTGAGAAAGTCATCAGGAGATAATTGGCCGACACTTTGGTAAGTCAGTCGATCCGCTCCTAGAAGCTCTTCCAATCTTGGCTTAGCGACCGTCGGGATGATGACGATACTACCTGTTAAGACTGCGATGGCAGGAGGAGTCGTTAGCTCGATGCTTTCTCTGCGAATGGATTCAAAATACGAGAGTACTCCCAACTGAGTGAATTGGGCATCCTTATCCCCGAGATGAACTTCAAAGTCTTGGCGAATATAGTCTGTTAAAACCAGTTGGCGCAGTTGGCTTCCAAGAGCCTGGTATTCCGCCTTGAAAATCTCTCGAACCGCATTGAGTTTTCCGAGGGATTGGTTGAGTAGAAGGTCTTGTTTTTTGTTGCGGACCAGTTTGACTTGTTTTCGATCGATCAAGCTGGCTGCTTTTAATTCATGAAGCAGTTGCTTTTCGTATTCTTCTGGTAGATTGTACCAGTGGGGAACCTGAAAAAGCAGGCCTTGCAGGAGAATTTCTAGCCAGTCCATGGTGAAAGCAGGAAGTTTTTTAGCTCCTAAAAGGTCTTGGAAACGTTTGGGAAAGACGATTCCCTTGCTACGAAGAAAGATCAGGGTGGCAGAGAGATACTTGGGCTCATTGAGCAATTCATAATCGCTAATCTGACCAGATAAGGCCTGGCAGGTTTGGAGGTATTGGCAAAAGAGGGGATCGGAAGTCAGTTGTTGCAAGAGAGCATTCTTTTGTTGGCTAAAAGCGTCCAACTGCTCTTGCTCTTCCTTGGTTGGAAAGGCAAAGTAGACATAGTCTTGGTGGGGACAAAGGGTGTCTTCCTTGACCAATTCGGGAACCGTAATTTCCTCATCGATCTCACCACACATGCGGATATAGCGATCCCAAAGGGCAGGATCCCCTTCATAGGGAGGGGTGGCGGTGAGGGAGATCATCTTTAAGTCAGGGAAGGCTTGACGAAAAGCTTCCAAACTCTTCCACCATTCATTGCGCAAGTGGTGGCACTCATCTAAACAAAGGGTCCCAAGTGAGATGGCCTTGAAAGTAGTAAAGATATCAAAGCCTTTGAAATCAAATGTTTCAATCTCTGCCTGGTCATCGGTATCCTCAGCTTGTGATTGACCGACGACTTGGTTCATGGCGCTGTGTAGGGCCTGATAGGTAGCCACTGTAATCAGCTTAGGATGTTTTAAGTCTTGTGAAATCAGTTGTTCTGCTTGGCTTTCATCACTCAAGAATGCCTGGATAATCCGGTCCACCCATTGTTGACGAATGGTGACCGTAGGAGCCAAGATCAGGGTTGGCTGGCCAAAGCGTCTGATAAATTCGATTCCCAGGGTTGTTTTTCCAGAGCCAGGAGCTGCTACCAAATGCAGGTGGCCATCCGCCATAAAAGCGTCACTCTTATCGAGAACGCGTTTTTGATAGTGTCTCCATTGGCCTGTAAAGGCTAGTTCTTGTAACATTGGTTTCCTCCCTTGTACTGTCTCCATTATATCATAGCGGGGGACAAGAATCTCTTGGTAGAAGTTGAAGATTTCCGCTTTCTAATGAAAATAGCAAAGGGGAAATTTTGAGTGATAAAAAGCCCAATCAACGGATTAGGCTTTTCATGTTAGTCTTTCTTTGTTTTACGAGAGAGGCCAAAGGCAGCACCCATGCTAAGAAGACCAAGACCTAGAGTCGTCAAAGCAATTGAGGTCTTGCTTCCTGTATTTGGAAGGCTTGCTTCTTTTTGAGGAAGAGCTGCTGGTGCGATATAAACTTCCGTTTTCACAGGCTCGTTTTTAGCTGGTGTGAATACGGTCGGTTTCGCAGGGGTTACAACAGCCGGTTTTTGAGGAGTAGGAGTCGGTGTTGCAGGCGTTTGGATGCTAGGTGTTTGTGGTTTTGCTTTCGCCACGCGATGAGTTTTTGAAATCAACTCATACTTGTCTGTTTGGACTTTGAAGACACGACCTTTTTGGACAGTTTCAACGACTTTATTGGCAAATTGAACGTTCAACAAGTCAGCAAAGTTTTTATCGATATCTAGGTAGAGACCATTTGTTCCATTGACCAATGGATCAAAGTCTTTTTTTTCACGTGTTTCACCAACCACTGTCAAAGAGATACCAGCATCTTGAAGGGCTTTCAGTGTCGCTTCTTTTGTTGGTGTATCCTTTGTAAGATCAATGTCCTCATCTGTAATCAAGAAAGCAAAGCGATGGTTGTTTGCCCCAGTCCCCCAGTTGTAGTCTCCTGAAGTAGCGATATGATGCAATGGAACAGTAGCATTTTCATAGTAGCCATCAGTTTTGATGGTTTTCAGGGCGGAAATGAAGCTTTCTGGATCACTTGTGAACTTAGATCCATTGAAATCATGGTATTTGACTTCACTAGCTCTTTCGTATTCAACCAATCCTAAACGAGCTTGAATATTTTTGGCCGATAGATTGCGAACGAAGGTCTCGACATTCTTCATCGTATCCCTGATGTGAGAATCCATTGAAGTTGATTTGTCAATGACAAAGACGATGTCGGATGTTCCTTGAACTTCTTTTTTATTGACCACATCGGCTTCTTTTGTAACTTCGACTACAGTTGTTTTATTGACTGTTTCGGTTGTTGTCTCAGTGTAGTCAGCTGTCTCTTTGGTTGATGTAGCTGTCTTGGTAGAAGAGACTGGTTTTGAAGTGCCAACAGGTGAGTCTTGAGCGGCTAAGCTAGTGGTTTTGATGGTTGCTGTTGAAGTAGTGGTTGTGTCTGCGCCGTCTGTTTTAGCAGATGGGCCAGTTTTTTTAACGTCCACAGCGATAATATCTCCAGTTTTTGCTTTATCAGCAGGAACAACTGGTGTATTGGCTTTGGCGTTGATTTCTTCTGTTGCAGTGGTGATAGGTGATTTTGCTACTGTAGTAGCTGCAGGAGCAGCTTGGGTTGTTGCAGGTGCAACGTCATCAGCTGAAGCAATAGTCGTTCCTGTGAAGATAGTTCCTAAAACAACGGAAGCTAAAGTTAAAGTTTGTTTACGTGAAATAGTATATTTTTTCAAAATACGTCCCCTTTTTAATAAACTTTTTTCTATCATACCGGTTTTTGAAAAACTTGTCAACAGTATAATAATCAAGGGTTTTGCTGGCTTTTATATCCCTAATTATTGATAAAAACACGAGAGAGAAAAATATACATAAAATAATTTAAATATACAAAGTGCGCAAAAGAAAATAGGATTCCCACAAATTTGCAGGAATCCTTATTTTATCGGCATTTCTACTATATTTTTTAGTCGTAAAAAATACTAGCTAGTCACTTTATTTATGTTTCTAAATCAGGACATAGGTTTCAACCGCTTGCCCAGCCCCGTTTTCATTGTTGGTCTTTGTCACGACTGCTGCTCCGTCTTTCACCTCTTGAGGAGCGTTGCCCATAGCGACCCCGATGCCTGCTTTTTTGAGCATAGGAAGGTCATTGAAGTTGTCTCCCATGGTGAGGACTTCTTCTAAGCTCAAGTGGTAGTGATTAGAGAGCTCAACCAGAGCATCTTCTTTAGAGACGTGCTTAGCAGTAACTTCTAGGTAGTTGGCTTTGGAGAGATAAAAGGCGGTAGAAGGGAAGTCGTCGGCAGAAATAGAGCGATAGAGGGCTTGGATCTCTTCTGCTTCCCCAATTAAGAGCAATTTGTGGAGGGGCTTTGTCGCATCCATCAAAGGATCCAATAGGGGGAGAATATGAGGTTTTTCACCTGTAATCCGGGCTTCCTCTTGGCTCCATTGGTCGAGATGATCGGTCATCCAGTCTTTTCCGCTATAGAGGTTGATCGAAACTTGAGGGAAGTGTTGGTTGGCCCAGTCGATAAACTGACGAGCTTCATTCTTGTCTAAGGGATGCTCAAACAGAACCTGCTCGCCTTTTTGAATCAAGGCCCCGTTGTAGCAGGCCATGGGGCAGTCTTCTATGCCGAGCTCTTCGGCAATGGGTGCCATTCCTTTTGGAGAGCGAGCAGAGGCTAGCACGAAAGGAATCTCTTCACGCTTTAAATCCGGGATCAATGCTGCCAACTCTGGGTCAATCTGATGGTGGTCATTTAAGATGGTGCCATCGATATCGCTGATGATGAGACGAATGTGAGACATAAAGATTACCTCCTAATAGAGAATAGTGGTTTCGTTGCCAACTTGTTTAAGAATTTCAGGGCTTGGTTTTTGATCAGTAATCCAATAGTCAAATTGCTTGAGACGAGCAAGATAGTAGTTGGCATTTTGGGAGAACTTGCTGCTTTCTGCCACAAGGATCTTGGTACGAGTTCGTTCAAAGACGAGGGATTTGACGGCAACGTCTTCAGCATCCTCAAAGGTGACTTCGCCATTGGCTAAGCTACTCGCTCCAAAAAAAGCGAGATCAAAGCGAAGATTGTCCAGTATTTGTGCTTGATTCGCGTCATAGTAGAAGCGGTTTTTAGGGTAGAATTTTCCTCCTAAAAGATGAAAGTCAACCTGGGAATGGCTACTGAGCTGGATGGCATTGTCAAGGGAATGCGAATAGATTGTGACTTCCTTATTAAGCAAACCAGCAAGCAGGGTCATCGAGGTGGAAACATCGAGAAAGATCACTTGTCCATCTTGGATCAATTGCAGGGCCTTTTGAGCCATGGCAGTCTTTTCCTTGTTGGCTTTCTGACTACGGTCTAGATAAGAAGGGCCGGGTTCTTTGTTTAAGGGAAGGAGACCACCATGGGTTCTGCGGACCAGCTGGCGTTGGCTAAGAAGGGCAAAGTCTCTGCGAATAGTATCTTTTGAAACCTTAAAGTAATCAACCATTTCTTTAGCCGATAGCTGTTTTCGCTCTTCTAAGAGTTCTAATATTTTTTCGAGTCGCTGTTCCTGGTACATGAATTCGCTCCTTATTTCTGTTCTTGTCTTCATTGTACACCATTTTGTAAGTGGATGCAAGTTTTGTTAAGTTTTTTTAAGTGTTTACGATCTTTTTTCTTGCAAACCCTTATTCTGACGTTTGTTTTAAAGGGGGAATTCTGCTATAATATGTCAAAATAACGTGGAGGTTTCCTTATGGCCAGTGAATATGAAAAAATGATTGCGGGTGACTACTATAGACCTGCGGACCCTGAATTACGGGCTTTGGCCCAATCCTCTCGGGAGAAACAAGAAGCTTTTAACCAAGAGGTGGATCCTAAAAAAGGGGCAGCTATCATCAAAGAGTGGTTTGGATCAACCGGTGAAAACCTCTATCTCAATCGTCAGGTTCTTGTGGATTATGGGGTCAACATCCATCTAGGAGAAAATTTCTATGCCAATTACAATTTGACCATGTTGGACATTTGTCCCATTACGATCGGCAATAATGCCATGATTGGTCCCAATTGCCAATTTTTGACGCCCTTGCACCCACTGGATCCAGACGAGCGCAATTCTGGTCTCGAGTACGGAGCTCCGATTACGATAGGAGACAACTTCTGGGCAGGAGGAGGCGTTACTATCCTTCCTGGAGTGACGCTGGGTGATAATGTGGTCGCTGGCGCTGGGGCAGTGGTCACCAAGTCCTTTGGAGACAATGTGGTCCTTGCAGGAAACCCAGCCCGTGTCATTAAAGAAATACTCGTCAAAAAGGAGAAACAATGATCCATAAACATGAAATACCCATTTTAGAGTTTGACGACAATCCGCAGGCAGTCATTATGCCGACCCATGAGGGGTTAGACCTGCACCTACCCGAAAAATGTGTTTATGCTTTCCTGGAGGATGAGATTGATCGCTTTGCCAAAGCTGTTGGAGCCAAACAAGTAGCTAGCTTTGTCTCAGCTACCAAGGTCTATCCGGTCTATGTTATGGAGCACCAAGGAGAGGAAATCTGCTTGGCCCAAGCGCCAGTTGGATCTGCAGCTGCTGCCCAATTCATGGATTGGTTGATTGGCTATGGGGTGAAGAAGATTATATCGGCAGGTAGCTGTGGGGTCTTGGTGGACATAGAAGAAAATGCCTTCTTGATCCCTACCAAGGCCTTGCGAGATGAGGGAGCCAGTTACCATTATGTGGCGCCCTCCCGTTATATAGAGGTGGACGGCCGTGCCCTGACTGCTATTGAAACAGTTCTCAAACAAGCGTCCATTCCTTATCAAGAGGTCATGACCTGGTCGACCGACGGTTTTTATAGGGAAACACCTGACAAGGTGGCCTATCGCATCGAAGAAGGGTGTAGTGTGGTGGAGATGGAGTGCGCCTCCCTTGCTGCAGTGGCTCAACTTCGTGGGGCGGTTTGGGGCTTGCTCCTCTTTACCGCAGATTCTCTTGCAGACCTGGAAAATTATGACCAGCGTGACTGGGGCTCTGAAGCATTCGAGAAGGCCTTAGAATTATGCCTAGAAATGGTTCATTACTTGTAGGTCTATTCTCTTTTTATGATACAATGAAGCTATGTTAGTGAAATCATATTTTAAACAATGGCGAGCCAAACTGACTCGCCTGTCTCCGGCAAGGCGGATCTTTCTCAGCTTTGCCTTGGTTATCCTGATGGGCTCGCTCTTACTGAGTTTGCCCTTTGTCCAGCAAGTAAGCTCAACAGCAGGCTATATCGATCACCTCTTTACAGCAGTCTCTATGGTTTGTGTGACGGGGCTTTTTACCCAGTCGGTGGCTTCGACCTATAATGGCTGGGGGCAATTGATTTGTATGCTCTTGATCCAGATTGGGGGATTAGGGATTTTGACCTTTATCGGTCTCTTCTTTATGGAAGGTCGCCAAAAGCTCAGTTACAAGGATCGGCAGACCATTCGGGATAGCTTTAGTTTTAGCAATAACCAGAGTTTGGCCCGTTTTGTCCGCTCCATCTTTATTACCACCTTTACCATCGAAGGACTGGGGGCCTTGCTCCTCATGACTCGCTTTATTCCTCGCTTTGGCTGGGGCCATGGGATCTTTAACTCCATCTTTGTTGCTGTCTCGGCCTTTTGTAATGCGGGCTTTGATAATTTTGGGGGCGATAGTATGATGAGTTTCCAGACCGATTGGTTGGTCAATCTGACCTTGTCTGCTCTGATCATTACCGGAGGCTTGGGCTTCATGGTCTGGTTTGACCTAGCCACCAAGGCCCGCAACCAATCTGGACGTCGGACTCTTCGCTTTCACACCAAGGTGGTTCTCTGGTTAACAGCTGCTATCCTTTTGTTTGGGACAGTAACTAGCCTCTTGACAGAGTTTGATAATCCAGCAACGATTGGCTCCCTGCCATTGGGAGAGAAGATCTTGGTCAGCTTCTTCCAAACGGTCAGCATGCGGACGGCTGGCTTTGCCTCACTGGATTATACAGCAGTTCGACCTGTGACACTCTTTGTCTATATCCTCCAGATGTTCCTAGGTGGGGCACCAGGTGGGACAGCAGGAGGGATGAAGATCACCACCTTCTTGGTCTTGATCCTCTTAGCTCGCAAGGAATTGCTCGGATTGCCTCATACCAACCTAGGCAAACGAACCATCGCACCGGACTTGTTCCAACGTTCTTTGGGCACAGCAGTGATTTTCCAGTTGACCTTTATCCTGGGTCTCTTTGCTCTTTGTCTCGTGACGCCGGACGGTCAACGTTTTCTGTACCTGGTTTTTGAGGTGGTATCGGCTTTAGCGACAGTGGGCGTGACGGCCAATGTGACCTCGACCTTAAATGGAGCAGGTCTTGGGATCATCATGGTGCTCATGTTTATCGGTCGAATCGGCCCCTTGACCCTTATGGTCAGCTTGAACAATTACAAGGCCAAAAAGGCAGACGCCTTGCAGTATGCCAAGGCAGACATCATTATCGGATAGGAGAGACTTATGGCAAATCGAACCATTGGAATTCTGGGATTAGGGATTTTTGGACAGAGTGTCTTAAAAACCCTGCAGGACCAGGATGTGGATATCATTGCAATTGACGATCATGAAGATGTGATCAACCAGTATGAATCTATGATTACAACTGGAATTGTTGGAGATATTACGGAAATGGACCTCTTGGATGCGGCAGATATTGGGAACTGTGACACAGTCGTCATTGCGACGGGAGAAAACTTGGAATCAAGTGTCCTGGCGGTCATGCACTGTAAGGCATTGGGCGTCGAGCACGTCATTGCTAAGGTCAAGAATGAAGTGACCAAGGAAGTTCTTGAAAAGATTGGGGCTGATCTGGTCATCCTGCCGGAGGTAGAAGCAGGCATGTCCCTCGCTAAAATGATTCTTTTCCAACACCGGATTGAAGTTTTCCAGTTGGATGATGAGGTGGTCGTGGTTGAGTTTACCGTTCCATCTGCCTGGGTTGGAAAGAGTATTCGAGAGTTGGCGGTCAGAGACCAGTATCAACTCAATATCATTGGCTATCGAGATGCAGAAGAGCAGCCCCTGCGGAGCCAGTTAGGACCAGATTTTGTATGGCCAGCGGAGGTACGCGTGATGGCAGTGACAGACAACCAATATCTGGATAGAATCCAAGATTTGTTAGACTAATTGTGTAATGGAAACGGCCGAAAAGTTGTTTCAGAATGTTGATAACTTATGTTTTAAATAAAATAGGTTAAGTGATTCTGCAGAAAAATGATTTTTAATTTTTAAAATGAATCAACAATATACTGAAACTTTCCGCTGTGAGAAAAGTGTTTGAAACATGATTGTTTCAAACACTCGGGAGTTTTGAGACTATAAATTAAAAAGCGAAGAGGCTCAAAACTAAGTCATGGAACTTCAAAGAAGTTCGCTGACGTCCGTCCTCACCTAAGGAAAGTTTTTAAGATGACGTTGTCTTCATTATAAAATAAAACGGCCAAAAGGTCGTTTTTTTCTCTAGGTTAACTCTTCTTTAAGCAATGATTGCTAAAGTAAGAGAAACAAAAATACTTCCATGGTGGGAATAGAAGGATGAAAGATGACATTTTTTAACAGAATACGACCCAAACAGCCCTTAAAAGAGCTCAAATGGTTTGATATTGGCATTGTGACGGCCATTCTCTTTGGGCAATTCATTGTCCGCTCGACCCAGCTGTTTTTAGCCAGTTTTCAGCCAGTCGCGCAGACTGCAGTAGCCACAAACAGTAGCAATACTGCAAGTGAAGGAGCTGCTTATTCCAGCAATATGACCTTGCAGTTGATCTTGCTGGCTCTAGCTCTTCTTTACTTGCTACTCCGTCGCTTTGATTTTAAACAATTGCCGATCCGCTTCAAGTGGTCCACCTTGATCTGGGTGCCTTTGCTCTTTGCAGCGATGGGACTTTTTGGGGATGTTATCTCAACAGTCTCGGGTGAATACAATTACCTAAGTCCGAGTCTTTGGCCTTATATCGATCCCATGCAGATCCTCCATAAGTTCATGGCTTTGAGTCCCATGGCGATTGCTTATGGTTTGCTCAATGGATTTTATGAAGAATTTTTCTTTTTGGGCTTAATGACTTCGGTGAGTGAGAAGAACAAGTGGAAGGCGCTGGCCTTTTCAACCCTGATCCGTTTTTCTTTCCACACCTATCAAGGGCTTCTCTGGGCCCTTGTGATTGGCGTCATTTATGGACTCTTTTATTACTTCATGTACAAGAAGGTCGTCAAGAATCTCTTGCCATTTTTCCTCATGCATGCCTTGGCAGATATGTTTGGCTCGAGTCTCATGTATCTCTTGATCAATTGGGGAAGTTGATCTTATAAAATTTTAGGAAAGGCTCTGTCAAGTGTTGACAGGCCTTTTTTTGAGTGCTATAGTAAAATCGTAAGCGCTTACCTAGTGAGGCGGATCAGATGAAAAGAGGGCGAGTCAGATGCCCTATAAAAAGAGGAGGACAGACAAATGGCAGGACCAGTGATAAAGGGAGAAAACTATCGGATCTCCGTATTAACGGAATCCTTGGTGCGCTTGGAATACTCAGAGGATGGTGTTTTTGAAGATGGTCAGACGCAAGTTGTACAAAATCGAGATTTTGGACCTGTTGCCTGTGAGGTCGTAGAGACAGAAGAGGTCCTCGATCTGCATACGGAGCATCTCCACCTTCATTTTGAAAAGGGACCTTTTACACCGGATCGGCTTTTTATTGAGCTCAAGGGTCAGTATGCAGTCTATGGGAGCCGGTGGCACTATGGAGATCAGCCAGAGACCTTAAAGGGGACCAGTCGGACACTTGACGAGGTCGATGGGGCGATGGAGTTGGAAAATGGGATCTTGAGCAAGGCCGGCTATGCTCTTTTAGACGATTCCGCTTCCTACTTGTATGATGACGAAAGCGGCTTTAGAGCACGGTCCTATCCAGAAGTGGATCTGTATTTCTTCGGTTATGGGCGCGATTATCTAGGTGCCTTAAAAGATTTTTACCATCTGACGGGACAACCCCCCCTCTTGCCACGTTATGCTCTGGGAAACTGGTGGAGTCGGTATTGGCCTTATACCAGTCAGGAGTACACAGATTTGATGGATCGCTTCAAAGCAGAAGGGGTGCCTCTAGCGGTCAGTGTGATCGATATGGATTGGCACAAGACGGCGATTCCTGCTCGCTTTGGAAGTGGTTGGACTGGCTATAGTTGGAACCGGGATTTGATTCCTGATCCAGCTGCCTTCTTAAATGGCCTGCATGAGCGTGGTTTAAAGGTGACCTTAAATGTCCATCCGGCAGATGGAATTCGCGCCTTCGAAGATGCTTATCCCATGGTCGCAAAACGTTTGGGACTGGATGCTGAAAAAGAAGAAGCGGCTAGCTTTGACTTTTATAGTCCAGCCTTTCGCGAAGCTTATTTTGAAGATGTTCACCATCCTTTGGAAGATCAAGGGGTGGACTTTTGGTGGATTGATTGGCAGCAAGGTAGTCATGGCAAGATGGATCCCCTTTGGTTGTTAAATCACTATCATTATCTAGACAATTGCCGAAAAGGCCAAGCTGGTCTCATTTTATCACGATATGGGGGTCCCGGCAGCCATCGGTATCCGATCGGTTTTTCAGGGGACACTATTGTAACTTGGGAATCCCTAGCCTTTCAACCCTATTTTACCAGCACAGCTTCCAATATCGGCTACACCTGGTGGAGTCATGATATCGGTGGCCATATGCGGGGCTACTATGATGAAGACTTGGCTCTTCGCTGGTTGCAGTTTGGGGTTTTTAGCCCGATCAATCGTCTCCATAGTTCTTGTAATGCCTTTAACAGCAAGGAGCCGTGGTTTTACTCGCCAGAGACCTGTCGCTTTATGAAGCAGTATTTGCGCCTGCGCCATAGCTTACTGCCTTATCTCTACACCATGAATGTGGCAACGCACGAAGAAGGGCTGCCCTTGGTTCAACCCCTCTATTACCACTACCCAAACGAAGAAGAGGCTTATGAAGCGAAGAATCAATATTTCTTTGGCAGTGAACTCATGGTGGCACCAATTACCGAAGCGCTGGATCCTGTCTTTCATAGTGCTTCTGTGAGCGTTTGGTTCCCAGACGGCGTTTGGTACGATTTCTTCCATGATTGGAAGTATGAAGGAAGAGGCAAGCTTACGGTCTTTAGGACCAGCCAGGATGTTCCAGTCTTTGCACGTGCGGGAGCCATCATCCCTATGGATGCACAACCACAGACAGGAGTGAACCTTCCAGAAATGCTGGACTGGCATCTCTTCCCAGGCGACAATCGTTCCTTCGTACTCGTCGAAGGAGAAGGAGTTAGCAAGGTTGAAACCCGCGTAACAGTCGATTGGGATGAAAGAAAGATTAGACTGGATTTAACAGGTGATCTAGCCTTGCTTCCTGAAAAGAGACAGCACCGTTTCTTGCTCCATACCTTTGAGACAGCCCCTATTTTAGTGGACAATCAAAGTCAAGAAATTGCGATGGGTGAGCTGCAATCGCATCCGATTGCCAAAGAAGATCGGATGTTTGAGCTCTTAAAATCTGCCAACCTGGCCTACGATAGGAAAAACGAATTATTTGCGGCTTGTTCAAGAGCCAAGGATTGGAAACAGTTGATGAAGGTCATCACACCTTTAGAGGAAGGCTTGCGCCAACGTCTCTTTGAAGTGATTTATTCCAGTGAAGAGAATGAAGACTTGTAAATTCTTGCAATTTCACCCCTATTTTTGTATGATGAAAGTGATTTCACAATCATAAAGGAGAAGAAAAAATGGAACAAAAATGGTGGCATAACGCCGTAATTTACCAAGTTTATCCAAAAAGTTTCAAGGATAGTAATGGCGATGGCATCGGGGATCTCAAGGGGATCACGAGCAAGCTAGACTATCTGGAAAAGCTAGGGATTACAGCCATCTGGCTCTCACCAGTCTACAAGAGTCCCATGGATGATAACGGCTATGACATCTCGGATTACGAGGATATTGCCTCCATCTTTGGTACC
Organism: Streptococcus taoyuanensis; assembly: GCF_029589235.1. Lineage (NCBI taxonomy): Bacteria > Bacillati > Bacillota > Bacilli > Lactobacillales > Streptococcaceae > Streptococcus > Streptococcus taoyuanensis. The sequence continues at coordinate 22,535 of NZ_JARQVW010000011.1, read as the reverse complement.
ATGGAAGATATGGAAGAATTGATCGCAGAAGGTCAGAAACGCAAGATCAAAATCATCATGGACTTGGTGGTCAACCATACCTCTGATGAGCATGCTTGGTTTATCGAGGCGCGTGAAAACCCAGACAGTCCAAAGCGGGATTTCTATATCTGGCGCGATGAGCCCAATGGCATTATTTCTGCTTTTAGTGGCTCTGCTTGGGAATTTGATGAAGCATCAGGCCAATACTACCTGCATAACTTCAGTAAGAAGCAACCAGACCTCAACTGGGAAAACGAGGAGCTTCGTCATCAGATCTATGACATGATGAATTTCTGGATTGACAAGGGAATTGGTGGCTTCCGTATGGATGTCATCGATATGATCGGTAAGATCCCAGATCAGGAAATCATCAGCAATGGTCCCATGCTCCATCCTTATTTGAAGGAAATGAATCAAGCTACCTTTGGCGATAAGGATCTGCTCACCGTGGGAGAAACTTGGGGAGCGACTCCAGAGATTGCTAAGCAATATTCCAATCCAAAAAATCAAGAATTGTCCATGGTATTCCAATTTGAACACATTGGTCTTCAATACCAACCGGGTCAACCAAAATGGCACTACGCTAAAGAATTGGATGTGCCAAAATTGAAAGAAATTTTCACCAAGTGGCAGACGGAATTAGGAAAAGACGAAGGCTGGAATTCCCTCTTTTGGAACAACCACGATCTCCCACGGATTGTGTCAACTTGGGGAGATGATGGCGACTACCGTGTCAAATCTGCCAAGGCTTTAGCAATTCTGCTTCACTTGATGAAGGGGACTCCGTATATCTATCAAGGGGAAGAAATCGGGATGACCAATTATCCATTTAAGACCCTCGAGGATGTGGAAGATATCGAGTCAATCAACTATGCCCATGAAGCCTTAGAAAAAGGAGTGTCACTCGAAGTGATCATGGATCAGATCCGCCATATTGGTCGGGACAATGCACGGACACCGATGCAGTGGAATGATGAAGCAGAAGCTGGCTTTACGACAGGTCAACCATGGCTTGCGGTTAACCCAAACTACAAAGAGATCAATGTTGAGGTTGCTCTAGCAGATCCAGACTCCATTTTCTATACCTACCAAGCTCTGGTGGCCTTGAGAAAAGAGCATCCTTGGCTTGTGACGGCTGATTATGAATTGGTGGACGCGGCAGACAAGGTTTTTGCTTACAAGCGGGTAGAAGGAGTGGAAGCCTACCTCGTCGTTGTCAATCTCTCAAGTCAAGAGCAAGACTTACCACTTGTCAATGGAGTTGAAGAGGTTCTCATTGCCAATACCAAGGTGGAGCAAGTCCTCGAATCGGGCAAGTTAGCCCCTTGGGATGCCTTCTGTGTCAAATTAGCCTAATACAAGTAAAAAAATAGAGGAAATTCCTTCCTCGTAGAAGCAGGTCTTTCTCAGTAGAGAAGGCCTGCTTTGCTTTTTAGGGGCTGTTCTTCTAGCAGAATCCGCTCAAAATCCGCTCAGAAATGGTTCAGGGACGCTTGGGCTATAGGAAATATTTATAAGGAGTCCTAGTTTTTACTTTTGATTTCTGGTCTCAAGGCCCATTAAATCTGTGTTATAGTTTTTAGCTATATCAAAATTCGTGTAAAAGCAATTATACAAGACGGCTATCTTCTGATATGATAGTGTCAATTAGAATTTTTGGAGGACACAACATGTCAACTACAATTATCGGTTTCCCACGTTTGGGTGAATTCCGTGAATTAAAATTTACAACTGAAAAATACTTTAGAAAAGAAATCTCAGCAGACGAGCTCTTGGCAGCTGCTAAAGACTTGCGTGCAAAACACTGGAACATCGTTAAAGAACAAGGCATCTCAGAGATTCCTTCAAATGACTTTTCACACTACGACAATTTCCTTGATGCAGCCTTCCTTTTCAACGTCGTGCCTGCATCTGTTCAAAACTTGGATTTGACAGACCTTGAACAATACTTCGCTTTGGCGCGTGGTTACCAAGGTGAAAAAGGGGATGTGCGTGCCCTTCCAATGAAAAAATGGTTCAACACCAACTACCATTACATCGTTCCTAAATTTGAAAAAACAACAGAAGTGAAATTGGCTGGTCACAAGATTTTTGATGAGTACCAAGAAGCTAAAGAATTGGGGATCAACACTCGTCCAGTAGTCGTTGGACCATTCACTTTCCTTCAATTATCTGACTTTGAAGATGGTGTGAAAGCTGAAGACTTCGTCGACAGCTTGGTTGCTGCTTACCAAGAAGTCTTTGCCAAATTGGCTGAGCTTGGTGCGACTCGTATTCAACTCGATGAGCCAGCTCTTGTTAAAGACTTGACAGCCGAAGAAAAAGCTCTCTTCTTGAACCTCTACAACAAACTCTTGGCTGATAAGAAAGGTCTTGAAGTCTTGATCCAAACTTACTTTGGTGATGTTCGTGATGTTTACAATGACCTTGTAAACTTGCCAGTAGATGGTATCGGTCTTGACTTTGTTGAAGGCAAGAAAACACTTGAATTGGTGAAAGGTGGCTTCCCAGCTGATAAGACTCTTTATGCAGGTATTGTCAATGGGAAGAACATCTGGCGCAACAACTATGAAAAGAGCTTGGAAATCTTGGATCAAGTTCCAGCTGAAAAGGTTGTCTTGACGACTTCTTGCTCCCTTCTTCATGTGCCATTTACAACGGCTAACGAAGATTTTGAACCAGCTATTTTGAACCACTTCGCCTTTGCAGTTGAAAAATTGGGTGAATTGCGTGACTTGGATGCCATCCGTAACGGTCAAGGTGCAGAAGCTCTTGCTGCTAACAAAGAACTCTTTGCAACAGAACGCGTTGGAGCAAATGCTGAACTTCATGCTCGCATCGCAGCTTTGACAGAAGCAGACTACACTCGTTTGCCAGCTTTCGCAGAACGTGAAGAAATCCAAAAAGAAGCCTTCAAGCTTCCAGCACTTCCAACAACTACCATCGGTTCATTCCCTCAAACTAAGGAAGTTCGTGCTAAACGTTTGGCCTTCCGTAAGGGTGAATTGACACAAGAAGAATACGATGCCTTCCTTGCTGAAACGATCGACGAATGGATCAAATGGCAAGAAGAAGTTGGATTTGACGTACTTGTACACGGTGAATTTGAGCGGAACGACATGGTTGAGTACTTCGGTCAAAACTTGTCTGGTTACCTCTTCTCTAAAAACGGTTGGGTACAATCATACGGTATGCGCGGGGTGAAACCACCAATCATCTGGGGTGATGTGACTCGTCTTAACCCAATCACTGTGAAATGGTCTAGCTACGCACAAAGCCGTACAGACAAACCGGTTAAAGGGATGTTGACTGGACCTGTTACCATCCTTAACTGGTCATTCCCACGTGAAGATATCTCTATCAAGGATTCTACTCTTCAAATCGCTCTTGCCATCAAGGATGAAGTTCTTGACCTTGAAGCTGCAGGCGTGAAGATCATCCAAATCGACGAGGCTGCTCTTCGTGAAAAATTGCCACTCCGTCGTAGTGACTGGTATGAAGACTACCTTGACTGGGCGATTCCAGCCTTCCGTTTGGTACACTCAACTGTCGCACCAGACACACAAATCCACACTCACATGTGTTACTCAGAATTTACAGATATTATCCCAGCTATCGACAACTTGGATGCGGACGTTATCTCATTTGAGGCTAGCCGTTCAAACCTTGAAATCTTGGATGAGTTGAAAGCGAAAAACTTCCAAACAGAAGTTGGACCTGGGGTTTACGATATCCACTCACCACGTGTCCCACAAGACGGTGAAATTGATCACACTATTGAAGCAATCTTGGCAAAAGTACCAAGTGGCAAAGTTTGGATCAACCCTGACTGTGGTTTGAAGACTCGTGGAATTAAAGAAACAAAAGAAAGCTTGATCAAACTGGTTAATGCTGCTAAAGAAGCGCGTGAACACTTGTAAGAACTGTTTCGAGGACCTTCTATCATCGTGTAGAGGGTTTTCGAATCGTTCCCTTATCCTAGAAATAGTGGCTCAGAGTTCTTGATCAAAGAAACAAAAGAAAAGGATAGAATATGTCACAACACACACCGTCTCTGTCATTTGAAGTTTTTCCTCCAAATCCTGAAGTAGGCAATGCCAAGCTCTTACGTGCCTTGGCAAATATGCAGGAGCTAGCCCCTCACTTCATTAGTGTGACCGCTAGCAATAATAAATACAATATCAAAGAGACGACGGTTGCTTTAGCCAATTATATTCAAAATGAATTGTCTATTCCGACAATTGCTCACTTACCAGCCGTTTATTTGAGCAAGGAAAAAGTGGCCGATACTCTTCATGAGTTAGATGAAGTAGGGGTTCATCGGATTTTGGCTCTGCGTGGGGATATTATCCCTGGTGTGGAACCTTTAAAAGACTTTCGTTATGCAACGGATCTGATTGAATTTATTAAAACAGAAGCTCCTCATTTTGAGGTGATTGGTGCTTGCTATCCTGAGGGACACCCAGATTCTCCAAACCAAATTTCAGATATTCAAAATCTTAAAAAGAAGGTAGATGCAGGGTGCTCTAGCTTGGTCACTCAACTTTTCTTTGACAATGAGCGTTTCTATGATTTTCAAGATAAGTGTACCTTGGCTGGGATCGATGTTCCTATTCATGCAGGAGTGATGCCGATTCTCAATCGTAATCAGGCCCTTCGTCTCCTTAAGACTTGTGAAAATGTTCATATCCCACGGAAGTTTAAAGCCATTCTGGACAAGTATGAGCATGATCCTGAGTCACTCAGAGCAGCAGGACTTGCTTATGCAGTCGATCAAATCGTTGATTTGGTTACTCAAGATGTGGCAGGTGTCCATCTTTACACCATGAACAATGAAGATGTCGCTTACCACGTCTACCAAGCAACAAAGGCGTTATTTGATCATCAACCGAATTTTGAAGTGAATTAATCAACACTTTTAGTAGGAAGTGTAGAGATTGAGAAAGAATCGTTCTCAATCTCTTTTTATTTGGATAAATCACTTGCTAAAAGCCAACTTTTTTTTTATAGTATTAATATGAAGTTTTTGGAGGCGCTTGCAATGAAGAAAGATCTCACGTTAAAGTTATTTGGACCCCCTAAGGTTGTTTTCAATCAGAAAACTATTCGGTTTTCTTTTTCGAAGATGGAGGCCTTGCTTTATTATTTAGCGGTCATGGGCCAGGTCAACCGCGATGAAATAGCCGGTATCCTTTGGGGAGATAAGGAAAACCAAGTAGCTCGCAAAAACTTACGGAATACGGTTTACCAAGCCAATAAAATCTTTGAAGGAGATATCATTGTCTCTCCAAGTCGGAGCAGTTTGGCCCTTAATCCTGATTTGAGCCTTTCTTTGGATGTCAAACTCTTTGAAAGAGATCCACTAAGTGCCTTGGATCTTTATCGGGGAGACTTTTTAGAGGGCTTCTATGTCAAGGATGATGAAGACTTTGATCAGTGGGCTTCTCGAAAACGGGATGCTTATAGGAAGCTCTATGTCGAAAGTTGCTATCAAAAAATTGAGCAGGTCGGTTTTGGAGACTCTAGTATAGAACTCTTGCTCCATCATTTGGTAGAGCTGGATGAATTTGAAGAGAAAAACTACCAGCTCTTGATGGAATATTATAGCTTTCATCATCAGCTAGGAAAATTTTTTGAGACCTATTATAAGCTAGTCGATTTATTGGATCGCGAGCTCAGTGTGCGTCCCAGTCGAGCGATTGAGGAACTTTATCACTCCGTTTTGGAAGCCAAACGAACTCATAAACTGACCAATCGCTTGAATATCCGTGAACTTTCCTTTTTTGGTCGGAAACAAGAACTCTCGCAACTCGAGGAATACCTTTCCTTAGTCGAGACGGGTGAGGCGGTAGGTCCTTTTCTCGTGATGGGGCAATCTGGAACAGGTAAAAAACGTCTGTTGCGGCAGTTGGTCTTGATGTCCAATCGCAGTTTTAACTTTATCAAGGTGGAAGGAAAAGCTACCAGTCAGCGCTATGAAGGAAGCGCCTGGAATGATCTCAGACAAGCGCTAGAGAAAATGGGGGATGAGATGGGAATTTCCCTTCTGGAAGAGGAGGATGATCTCATTTCGGTATGGAATCAGCTTCAGAGCCTTAGCAAAGAAAAACCGCTCCTGATCCTGCTTGAAAACGCCCAGTGGTTCGATGCAGTGTCTCTAGAAAAAGTGAAACAACTAGAGGAGCGAAGAAACCAGGAGAAATGGCAACTGATTTTTACAGCTGAAGAGCCTCTGCCAGCTTTCTTCGTCAACTTCTTGGGGAACTTAAAGGTAGAGAAACGGCTGTCTCAACTAGAGTTGACCAATTTTGATCCTAGTGAAAGTCGTGCTCTCTTGAAAGGGGAACTGGGAGCAATAGAGCCGGCAGTGATGGAGCAGATGGTCGAATGGAGTGAAGGCAGTCCGTTCTTACTATCCAGCTATATCGAAGAGTGGAAAGAAAATGAAAATTTAGAACCCTTGCCTGATATCATTCAAGCTTATCTTTCTCAGGAGCTTGGGGATATGAGCAGCGAGGAAGAGGCTCTTCTACACTACCTATCGTGTTTTCATAAGCCAATTTCTCTGTCTATCTTGGCGGAATTGACGGCTACAGAGCTTCCTGTTTTGACAGAATTAATCGAGCCTTTATCTGAAAGAGCGATCGTCTCAATCGTAGAAGAAGGAGAGGCTCTCATGGTTCAATTCTGCAAGCAATTGGTAGCTATGTACTTTTACCATCTTCTTTCGCCAGCTAGACGGCGCCTCTTCCACCAACAAATTGCGCAAAAATTGGAAGAAACTTTAGAAGATTCGACGGACCTTCTTCTTTATAAGGAAATTGCCTACCAATACAAGCAATCCCAAAATCTTTTGCGTTCCTTATCGTTTGAGTTGACCTACTTAGAAGAAATTCTTCAGCTGGAGCATGAACTGTTTCCGATATATTCCAAGGTAGATGAGGGGTTCCTATCAGATGGTACAAATAGTCATTTGGACATTTTTGGAGAGCTATCCCGCATTCGCCAAGAATTAGATAACCTCTTTTCAAGGCACCAAAGAGATAGAGAATACAAGTATTTGCAACTGCGTTACTTGTACCTAGAAGGTCGCTATTTTATTCGAAGTGGGGAGTATCAAAAGGGGATTCATGATATCCAAAAAGTCATCTCCTATGCGCGGGAACTCAAGCAATCCGACTTCCTCTTAGAGGGTTATCGGCAAATCATTTATTATTGCATTCAAACTGAAAATATCTCTGAGATGGCCTATTATACAGATTTGGCTCTGGAAGATGCCATCCAAGCCAATAATCATGAGGTCATCGCGATCCAGTTGCGTTTGAAGGGCTTGTATCACCTGATGGTTGGGGATGAGGAGCAGGCGACTCGGCATCTGTATCGCTCTATTGATTGCTTTAGTTTGACCAATAGCATGCAGGCCAAGTATGCCATTCAAATTGCAGCTTCTTTGGCCTACCTCGCTGAAATCGAGCAAATTAGGGGCCATTTCCAAGTAGCGGTCACCCACTTAGAAGAGGTTCTGCGCTTAGTGGGGGATCAAGCTGTTGATTCCGTCCGTGTCGTCTTTGATATTGATCTTGGGATCGCCTATTATTGGAAGGGAGATTTGATCCAAGCTCGCCGCTGTTTTGACAGAGCTCAGAAGATTTTGTCCAGTGTTCGTTTCCCTTGGAAGGAAGAATTGCTCGAATTTTATCAATCCTTAATCGCTTGCCAGCAAGGAGATCAAGAGAAGGTTGCGGCTTATCTGGCTCGAAAAGAAAGGACGATGAAACCATCTGCCAATTCTCGGGATAAGGGAATGGTTCATTATCTATTGGCTTTCTTATCTAATCAAAAGGAGAAGGGAGAAGAGCTCGATCCTGCCCTGAGGACCTTCTTGAAAGAAGATAAGAATTACTACAAGAAGGTGGCAGAGCAACACTTGAATCCCTACAGAGATCGTCAGTTTCTTAAGAAATTAAAAGACCTGTAGTGTCTCTTATCTAAATCATAAGAGAAGGCTAAGAGGCCATGCCTCCTTTCAGGCGAAAATGAAAAAAGCATAGAAATACCCAAGCAATGGGTGTTTCTATGCTTTTTATGTGTGTAGAAATCTTCTTAGTTCAGTTTTTGTTGCGCCAATATTTGGGTCAAGTAAAAGATAAAGGTCGCAGCAAGGTTTGAAGTATGGTTGTCAATGTCATGAGGAGGAGAAACTTCCACGACATCAAATCCGATTAGCTTACCACTAGCAGCAATGTGTTGGAGAAGCAGAAGGGCCAGTTTGGGATCGACACCCAATGATTGGATGGCGCTAACACCAGGAGCAGAGCCGACCGCAAAGCAATCCATATCAATAGACAGATAGATCGCGGTTTGGTTTTCTAAAAATTGATCGATTCGATCCAGAATGGCTTGGTGGCTCATCTGGAAGAGGTCTTGCCCTGTTAAGAAATCAATGCTTGGTGTTTTAGCGACATAATTAAAGAGGAAGAGGTTGTTATTGTGCTCTTGGATCCCAAGGATGAGGTAAGGGAAGTCCTGACCTTTTTCTTTCGCATGATCAGCCATTTGACGAAATCCTGTTCCAGAATTGGGACCGGTTTGGTCGTATGGCCGCAAATCAAAGTGGGCATCCAGATTGATCACAGCCAGTTGTTCATCTTTTTCTAAACTGGATTGAATCCCTAGATAGTGGCCGTAAGCAGTTCCGTGACCGCCTCCTAGGACAATGGGTTGGATCCCTAGTTGGTACATGCGCTGGATCGCTTGTGAGAGACTTTCTTGGAGTTCTTCTAGTGAATGGTTAGGCCCGTCAATATTTCCCACATCATACACTGTCACATTGGTTCCCCAGTGCCATGGAAGTTTAGCGATTTGAGAACGGATGGCTGTAGGACCCTCGACTGCTCCTACACGCCCATTATTGATATAGACTCCTTTGTCGCTCTTAAAGCCGATGATCCCAAAGGTCATACCCTCAAATGGAGTGAGGGTCTCGTCGTTTAGGTCTAAAAATTTGGTGACCATTCCCCATTTGGCCGTGTAGGGATTGTCCTCGATGCTACCTTGGTAGTAGCTGTAGGTCATTGGATAGTAGTTTGTGAGCAAGCTTGTCGCCTCCCTTATTTTTCTGAAAGCAGGCAGAGGCTGAGAAGATCGCCAGCCTCTGTTTTGCTTTATTCTTACTGTATCAGTATTGAATGCTTAAGTCAACTGCTTTTTCGATGGTTGCTAAGAATTCTTCGCTTTCGACAACAGCAGATGCTTTATTAAGTTCTTCAAAGATTTCGATATCTTTGTCAAATTCAATGAAGTTCAGTTTTTGACGAATCAGCTCATAAGCTGGTTTTGTCCCTTTACCAAGTTCATGATTTTCTGGCTTGAGATCCAAGGCTTGGCAAGCTGCCATGATTTCAGTAGCAACGATGCGACGTGAGTTTTTAAGAATTTCTGCTGCTTTACGAGCGGCAGTCGTTCCCATGCTGACGAAATCTTCTTGGTTTTCACAAGATGGAATAGAATCGACACTAGCAGGGTGAGCCAAAATTTTATTTTCCGATGCAAGGGATGCACAAGCATACTGGGTAATCATGAAGCCTGAGTTGAGTCCAGGGTGTTTGACTAAGAAGGATGGTAATTTACTGAGTTGGCTGTTGACCAAGCGTTCCACCCGACGTTCAGATACGTTCCCAATTTCAGAAAGGGCAATGCCTAAGAAGTCAAATGGTTGCGCCATTGGTTCACCGTGGAAGTTACCTCCTGAGATGACGTGTCCTTCTTTGGTAATGATTGGGTTATCTGTGACAGAGTTGATTTCGATTTCAACTTTTTCTTTTACGTAAGCAATAGAATCCTTGCTGGCTCCATGTATTTGAGGGATACAGCGAAGTGTATAAGGATCTTGTACCCGTTGTTGAGTCGCAACAGTGGTATTCTTACTTCCTTCAAGAAGGTTACGGATGTTGCGAGCAGTTGCCAATTGTCCACTTTGTGGGCGGATGGAATGAAGGTCTTCTTCGAATGGACTGGTAATTCCATTGTGAACTTCCATTGAGAGAGCACCAGCGATATCAGAGAGTTTGAGCAATTGGATACCATCATAAGTCGCAAGAGCACCGATACCGGTTAGGACAGTCGTACCATTGATCAAGGCAAGCCCTTCTTTGGCAGCTAATTGGATCTTTTCAATTCCAGCACGATCTAAGGCTTCTTGACCACTGAGAAGTTCTCCTTTGTAGTAGGCACGTCCAAGGCCCAACATTGGTAAAACCATATGAGAAAGAGGAGCAAGGTCTCCAGAAGCTCCGAGAGAGCCTTTTTCAGGGATATAAGGAGTGACTCCTTTGTTGAGCAATTCTAACAGTTTTTCAACGGTTGACAGACGAATGCCAGAATAACCTTTCAAGAGTGAGTTGATACGGATCAGCATGATGGCACGAACAGCATCTTCAGGAAGTGGATCACCGAAGCCAGATGAGTGAGTTCGGATCAGGTTTTCTTGCAGTTGAACAGTATCTTCTGGAGAGATGCTGACATTACAGAGGGAACCAAAGCCAGTGGTTACACCATAGACGACTCGTTTTTCCCGGACAATGTCATCAACGATTTTACGGGATGCGATAACGGCTTCTTTGGCTTGTTCATCAAGCTCACATTGGGCACCGTGCCGAGCGACAGCGATGACTTCTTCGAGTGTTAAGCTATTACCATCTAAATGAATCAATTGAGTCATATAAAACCTCCGATTATGAATAGTTGTTCTGTGGAAGTAGTGTTGTTTACTTCGGTTTGAATACCAAACATGGGCCCATTGTCTATTGATCTAAAAAAATTGAAAGGAGTCATAGAGAAAAGGGCTCAGGTTTGACATTCGTGGAGTCCTAGATGGGTTAGGGAGCAAAACCGAGCTTCACTCCCGTCTCTGTTCCCATCTAGTGTGTAAAGAAAATTAGTGAGGAAGGGTTTTCGATTTATGTAGTTTATCGCCGTGGAAAACAAAGTAGAGTCCACTTGCGATCACGAGACCGATGGCACCCCAAACAAAGTTCATTAGGTTGTCCCCTGCAATCATCAAGATACTGATCACAACAGCTAGAACTGGGATAACAGGACCAAATGGTACTCGGAAGGTAACCTTTTTGTCTGGGTACATTTTTCTGAGTTTGATGGCTGCCAAAGCAGTTGGAATGTATTGGAAGAAACGGAAGACAACACTGAAGGTTGCTAATGTTTCGAAAGAGCCAGATAACAAGAGTAAGAAGGCGAAGATACCAGAAATGATAATGGCAATGACAGGGGCATTCTTAGAGTTTGTTTTTCCAAGCCCTTCTGGCAAGAGTTTTTCAGTTGCTAATGCGGCACCAAAACGAGGGACCATGATGGATTCACCGATGTTTAGACCGGCGATTGAAATGAGGGCTCCGTAAGAAACGAGTGGAGCTCCGATAGGGCCAATCATTTCGACAAATGCGTCTTGTACTGGTGCACCAGTTTGCATAATGCGACCACCAAGCATGGCGATTGTTCCTGCGATGATCAACATGTAGAGAACAGATACAATACTGATAGAACCTAGAATAGCGCGGGGAACGTTCTTTTCAGGGTTGCGCATTTCCCCTGCAACGATAGACATGGTTTCAAATCCGATGAAACCGTAGAAGATGTAGACGGCTGTACTAGAAATAGAACTGAAGAGGTTTGTTCCACTTTCCAATTGAAGGAAAGGTGTGAAGTTGCCCTTGCTCACGCCACCGGGAATGAAGAAGATGGCAAAGAGTGAGAAGAGGACAATTGGAATTAATTTTGCAACAGTAGCTGTCAGAGTAAACATCTTAGAGGTTTTCAGACCGGCAATGTTCATCAGACTCAAGAGAATCAGCATACCGATACTGATCGGAAGGTTGTAGCCTTCAAATGCTGGGAAGGTGATGATGAAGATCTTAGCAAATCCGGCTAACATGGCAGCCCAAGCGATAACAGTAACGGCCCAACCGAGAATCCCAACGTTAAAGCCAACGAAGTCTCCGAAAGCGGCTTTTGAGTATTGCATGGCTCCACCGTTTTTGTCGAAGTAGCCAGCTGTTTCAGCCAGACAGGCTGATAGTAGCATGACGAGAATGGCAACCCCGAACATGACAGCTAGAGAAGCTGGTCCGAGGCCAGAATAAATTTTTTGAGGAAGGAGGAAGATACCAGATCCGATTACGGCGTTGATACCGTAAAGAGTGGCACCGCTAAAGCTGAATTTCGCTTTTTCTTGTTCCTCAATCGACTGTTTATGTGCTCCGTTCATAATGTTTCTCCTTTGTGAACATTATTGTAGTCCAGTCCAGATAGCAATCGGTTGCTCCCCAGACTGATGGGGTAAAAACGTGATTGTCATCTCTTGAAGAGGAGATGCTTGTTCGATCACCAGGAGCTCGTGAGTTTGGAGAGTTTGAGAATGATTGTTTCCCCATTCGAGTGTTAGTGGACAGAGAGCGTAGATCAATTGATAGCGACTCTGACTTTTGACACTCTCTTTTGGGGATATAGCACTCATATGCCCCTGATAAGAAGGTTTGTAAATCAAATTAAAGTCTTGACAAGTCCCTTGGCTAGATACAGGATCTCCCCCATCAAAGAAGTAGCTTTGAAAGGGGTTCAAAACCACTTCTTTATGGTGATGGGTGAGCCTAATGGAGGCATTCAAGGGCATCAAGATTCGGTGGTAGCCCGTGAGATCGGTAAAGTTACTTTTTTCAACCTCTACCGTTGCAGTAGAGAGGCGGAAGTCAAAGGTCCGATCTGGATAGCTTCCTCCCTCTGGGGAGAGAAAGAGTTGGGTGGTTTGGCCACCGGACCAGGTAGAAATTTGATAATCTGCGGGGGTAAGATGAAGGAGAGTCACCATAGGACGCCTTCTTTCTTAAAAGAGACCAGTGATATTGCCGTGGGCATCGATATCAATCTTTTCACTGGCAGGAACTTTAGGTAGGCCAGGCATGGTCATAATGGTACCAGTGAGAGCTACGATGAAGCCAGCTCCGGCAGCCACCTTAAGGTTACTGATTTTAACTGTGAAATCTTTTGGTGCTCCCATCTTCTTCGCATCGTCTGAGAAGGAATATTGGGTTTTGGCCATACAGATTGGGTAGTTTGAGAAGCCAAGAGCTTCCAATTCTTTGAGTTCGCGTTTGGCCGCTGGTGTTAAGCTGATGCCTTTACCACCATAGACTTTTGTGACGATCTTGGTCAATTTTGTTTCAATGCTGTCTTCTTCGTCATAGACATAAGAGAAGTGGTTTTCTTCTTGAGCCAGTTGAATGACTTTTTCAGCCAAGTCACGACCACCAGCTCCACCATGTGCCCAGACATCTGAAATGACCACATCTACATTGCGTTTCTTACAAGATTCATAGACAGCTTCTAGCTCTGCTTCTGTATCCAGTGGGAATTTGTTAATGGCAACGACCACTGGTAGACCATAGACTTCTTGAATGTTGGCCAAGTGTTTGTCTAGGTTTGGTAGACCATCGATCACGGCTTGGACATTTTCAGTAGCCAAGTCCGCTTTGGCAACCCCACCATGCATTTTGAGGGCACGGATGGTTGCGACGAGGACAACGGCAGCAGGTTTGAGTCCAGCCATACGGCACTTGATATCGATGAATTTTTCAGCACCGAGGTCTGCTCCAAAACCAGCTTCTGTCACGACATAGTCTGCATATTTGAGGGCTAGTTTAGTAGCCAGCACACTGTTACAGCCGTGGGCGATATTGGCAAATGGTCCACCGTGGATGATGGCAGGAGTATGTTCTAAAGTCTGCACCAAGTTCGGATGGATGGCATCTTTGAGGACAGCTGCCATGGCCCCTCCAGCCTTGAGGTCTTTGGCTGTGACCGGTTGTCCTTGGTAGTTGTACCCGATAATGATGCGATCAAGACGTTCTTTGAGATCAAGGATATTTTCTGAGAGACAGAGAATGGCCATGATTTCAGAAGCCACGGTGATGTCAAAGCCATCTTCACGAGGAACCCCGTTTGTTTTTCCTTGAAGGCCATCGACAATATGACGGAGCTGACGGTCGTTCATATCGACCACCCGTTTCCAGGTAATGCGACGAGAATCGATGCCCAACTCATTGCCGTGATGGATATGGTTGTCAATCAAGGCTGCAAGGAGGTTGTTGGCAATCCCAATGGCATGGAAGTCTCCGGTAAAGTGAAGGTTGATATCTTCCATTGGAACCACTTGGGCGTACCCGCCACCGGCAGCTCCACCCTTGATCCCAAAGACAGGGCCAAGAGAAGGTTCGCGCAGGGCAATGACGGCTTTTTCACCAATAGCTGAAAGAGCATCGACCAAGCCAACAGAGGTGGTTGTCTTTCCTTCTCCAGCAGGTGTTGGGGAGATGGCTGTCACGAGGATCAGCTTTCCATCTTCCTTATCCTTGAGTTGTTCCAGTTGGTTGCTATCAATTTTTGCCTTGTATTTTCCGTAGAGCGAAATATCGTCTTCGGTCAATCCAAGTTCAGCAGCGATATCGGTGATGGGCTTCATTTGGACAGAATTGGCAATTTCAATATCCGATAAAACCATAGAATCCCTTCTTTCTTTATTTTTATTTGCTAGGTTTAAGATAGACTTTCTAAAATGGTTTGGTAAATGTTATCTGCAAGATCAGAACCGGTTTGGAGAAGTTTGAGTCCCTTGCCGTGGTATTCTTGGACGAAGTCTTGGTCCTTGATTCCTGAAATGTTGATCAAGACATTGAGCCAAGCACCTTGAAGGCCAGCTTTAAGATTCAGAGCAGCTACCCCTAGGTCACTAGCCGCATTAGTGTTGGACTTGCCAACAGCTTCTTTGGTGGTTTCAAGAGCTTCAACGATGAGCTCCATCATAGAGAAAGGAGATACTGTCGCATGTTTCAAAGCTTTTTGCATGGCTTCACGACGAGCAGCTTTCTCTTCTTCCGTTTCTTTTGGAAGATCAAAGACAGCTGATACGACGTTGAAGGCTTCTGTATCCTTGTCGATGGCTTCTAGTAATTGGTCTTGGAGTTGAGCGCTTTTTTCATGAACCCCTTTGATGTGGTCTTCAAATTCTGCGTATTTTTTCTTTCCAATGGTCAGTTCACAGACCATTTTTGTAAGGGAAATCCCATTCGCAGCAGATAGAGCAGCAGCAGAACCACCACCTGGAGCTGGAGCATCTGAACCAAGAACTTTGGCAAACTCCGTAATACTTAAGTCAACTAGTTTCATAGAACTCCCTTTCTAACCCAACAAGTGATTTTCCAAGACTTGTTTGCTGTAGTCAAAGTCTTCTAATTGCAAGTAGTATTCAGCAGAGTCGATCAAAGCCTTAGCAGGAGCCAGTCCAATGAGTTCTGTTCCGATGATGCGAACACCATAGCGTTGCGCTTCGAAACGAACGGTTTCAACGACACGATACAATGGGAATTGTTCCAAGTTGACCATGTTGATGGAGACTTGGGCGATGTTGCGATCTTCTAGCATGACGCCGATCGCTTTACAGTACTTGTATCCACCGCTTGATCCACGAATGATTTTAGAAATCTTATTGGCAATCTCTAGGTCGTCTGTGTCAAGGTTGATATTGAAAGCAACGAGTGGCATACGGACACCGACAGCTGTAACCCCTGCAGTTGGGTGAATCTTGCGTTCACCGTAGTCTGGCTTCCAGTCTTCTTCCAACAATTTTTCTGGCATTCCTTCAAATTGTCCTTTACGCACTTTCGCCAAGTTCTTCCGTTCTGGGCGAGTTGCAGCATCTTCATAAAGGAAGATTGGAATACCTAATTCACGATTGATGCGTTCGGCTACTTTGTTAGCAATCTCAACGCATTCAGCTGTAGTGATATCCTTAACCGGAACGAATGGACAAACGTCTGTTGCCCCTATACGAGGGTGTTCGCCTTCGTGCTTGGTCATATCAATGTTTTCAGAAGCGTATTTCACCAATTGGAAAGCCACTTCTTGAATGCTTTCTTCATCCCCAACGAGTGTAAAGACGCTGCGGTTGTGGCTGGCATCGGACGAGTAGTCTAGTAAAGTGACACCTGGAATACTTTTTGCTGTAGCTGCTAATCCGTCGATCACAGCCTGATTGCGTCCTTCAGAGAAGTTTGGAATACATTCAACAATTTTTGCCATATGATTACCTCTTTTTATAGGAGAAGTTGGGGAGGAGGAGTCTTTGTATTTTCCTCCCCTTTCTCAGTTTTTATTTTTTGATGTTAAAACAATTTTTGAACGGCTTCTTTGACCAAATCTTCATCTGCCAGATACGGAATGGTGATGTGGTCTGTTCCTGCATGGAGACGGTTGTACTCGATGGCTGTTTCAATGGCATGATCGTTCCGTGCCCAGTTCCGACGAGCAACCCCGCCCATGGTATCCCAGGCAATGGCAGACTTGATGATTTCATCGATCCGGTGGCTACCGTCTAGAACGAGACCAAATCCACCGTTGATGGCTTTACCGATACCAGTACCACCACCGTTGTGGAGAGCGACGAGACTCATACCTCGAGCAGCGTTACCAGCGTAACATTGAACCGCCATGTCACAAGTGACGTTCGAACCATCTTTGATGTTTGATGTTTCACGGAATGGAGCATCTGTACCAGATACGTCGTGGTGGTCACGTCCGATCATGACCGGTCCGATCTTGCCTTGGCGAATGAGTTCATTGAATTTCAAAGCAATGTTGACACGGCCCATGCAATCTTGATAGAGGATACGTGCTTGTGTACCAACCACCAGTTGGTTCTTTTCCGCATCGCGAATCCAGTTGTAGTTGTCGCGGTCTTGGTAGCGACGAGTTGGATCGATCGCTTCCATGGCTGCATGGTCAGTTGCAATCAAGTCTTCGTGTTTACCGCTGAGGCAGACCCAACGGAATGGACCATAACCATAGTCAAAGAGCATAGGTCCCATGATATCTTCTACGTAAGATGGCCAAATGAAGCCGTCTTTGTCATCCAAGCCATTCTTAGAAATTTCCTTGATGCCTGAGTCGTAAACAGATTTCATGAAGGCATTACCGTAGTCGAAGAAGTAAGTACCTTTAGCTGTCAAGGCTTTGATCACTGCAAAGTGACGAGCCAAGGTTTCATCAACCAAACGGCGGAAGGTTTCTTTGTCTTCTGCCAGCAAACGTGTCCGTTCTTCAAAACTAATGCCAACTGGGCAATAGCCACCATCATAAACGTTGTGGCAAGAGGTTTGGTCAGACAAGAGATGAACATGGACTTGGTGTTCGTTGACATATTCGAGCAAGTCTACGATATTACCATGGTAGGCAATCGAAGTGGATTCACCAGCTTCCAGTGCTGCTTGAGCTAATTTCACAGCTTCTTCGGCACTGTCTGTCACTTGGCTAATCCAGCCTTGAGAGTGACGAGTTTCGATCCGAGAGCGGTCCACTTCAGCGACGATGGCCACCGCTTTTGCGATTTCAGCTGCTTTCCCTTGAGCTCCGCTCATTCCACCGAGACCAGATGAAATAAAGAGTTTACCGGTCAAGTCGCCATCATCAGGCACACCGAGTTTGAGACGACCAGCATTGAGAAGGGTGTTGAAAGTACCGTGAACGATCCCTTGTGGACCGATGTACATCCAGCCACCAGCCGTCATCTGACCGTAGTTGGTCACTCCCATCTCTTCAGCAATTTCCCAGTCGCGCATGTTGTCATACTCACCGATCAAGAGACCGTTGGTAATGACGACACGAGGAGCTTCTGGTTTCGATTTGAAGAGGCCAAGAGGGTGACCAGATTCAACCACCAAGGTTTGGTCTTCTGTCATGACTTCCAAGTATTTCTTGATCAAGTTGTATTGCATCCAGTTGGCACAGACAGATCCTGTTTCCCCATAAGTGACCAATTCATATGGATAAAGAGCAATTTCAAAGCTCAAGTTGTTGTCAATCATGACCTGCATAGCCTTAGCAGCTGTGCATTTTCCTTTGTACTCATCGATTGGTTTTCCGTAGATCCGATCTTTTGGACGGAAGCGATAGCCATAGATCCGACCGCGAGTTCTCAGTTCTTCCAGAAATTCTGGGATCAACTCTTGGTGGAATTTTTTAGGAATGTAACGCAAAGCATTTTTAAGGGCAATTTCAGTCTGAGCTTGCGTTAAGCGGAAGCCTCTATCAGGTGCACGACGGATGCCTTCTTGAAAAGTCGCCTTTTCAGGTAGGACATCAAAGTCAAGTTTGACAGACATAGCAGCTGCAATTTCTTTCTCGTCTATAAATGACATAGCAGAACCCTCCTTATAGTTGGACTGTGAATTTATATTTTCTTTATTGTATCGAAGAAACGTCAATAAAGAGTCAAAAAAAAATATAATTTTTAATAAAGCAAAAAAAAATGAGGGAAAAACTTTTTGACTTTTTTTTGACGCTTTTCCTGTAGAATTGTAAAATGAATAACAATGGAAATAGAAAGGAATGTTTCATATGTCTGCTGATATCCTATTAACCCACTTTAACCAATTGTTTTGTCCAAATGATCTAGGTCATCCTCTCTATGGCAAGGAGATGGCAGAGGCAAAAATTCTTTCCGATGCTTATATCGCCATTAAAGATGGAAAGATTCTTGCAGTTGGGACAGGTCAACCAGATCCAGAACTGATTGATGACCATACGGAAGTGAAATCCTGTGAAGGAAAAGTTGCGACTCCTGGCCTGATTGACTGCCACACCCACTTGGTCTATGGAGGCAGTCGTGAACATGAATTTGCGAAAAAGTTAGCAGGTGTTTCTTACTTAGACATCCTCGCTCAAGGCGGTGGAATTCTGAGCACGGTTCGGGCGACACGAGAAGCTTCCTTCGATAATCTCTATGACAAGTCCGAACGACTGTTGGATTACATGTTGCGTCATGGGGTGACTACTGTCGAAGCCAAGAGTGGCTATGGTTTGGATTGGGAAACTGAAAAACGCCAACTAGATGTAGTAGCTGCCTTGGACCGGGATCATGAAATTGATCTGGTATCAACCTTTATGGCAGCCCATGCGATCCCAACAGAATACAAGGGCCGTTCCCAAGAATATTTAGATCTCATTGTGGAGCAAATGCTTCCCAAAGTGAAGGAAGAAAAGCTAGCTGAGTTCTGTGATATTTTCTGTGAAAAAGGTGTCTTTACAGCAGATGAATCCCGCTATCTTCTTTCTAAAGCTAAGGAGATGGGCTTCAAACTGCGGATTCATGCCGATGAAATCGAATCCATTGGTGGTGTTGACGTGGCGGCTGAATTGGAATCTACTAGTGCAGAACACTTGATGGTGATTACGGATGAAGGGATTCAAAAACTAGCAAAAGCCAAAGTTATCGGCAATCTGTTGCCTGCTACAACCTTCAGCCTCATGGAAGATACCTATGCACCGGCTCGTAAGATGTTGGACGCTGGGATGGCCATTACCCTAACAACCGACAGCAATCCAGGATCCTGTCCGACAGCCAATCTCCAGTTTGCCATGCACCTGGGTTGCTTCATGATGCGCCTAACTCCAGTAGAAATTCTCAATGCGGTAACCATTAATGCAGCCTATTCAGTAGATCGTGCTAAAACAATCGGCTCTTTCGATGTTGGTAAACAGGCTGACATTACCATCTTTGATGCACCAAATCTAGATTATCTCTTCTATTTCTTTGCGACAAATCTCGTGACAGATGTCTACAAGAAAGGTCAAAAAGTCATTTAACCGACTCCATTTCATTTGGGACTTTGCTCGTTTGCAAAAATTAGCAAAGTCTTTTTTTAAAACCTATCCCTGTAGGGAATAGGACCACTTTAGTGGGGAATTAAAATTTGACGTTCAAAGAATATTTTTCTTACTTTCTGATGTACAAAAAGGGAAATTCTTGATAGAATAGAAGTAATATTGAATATTTTCTTCAATATCATCTGTTTGACTTGAAAACAGATTGTTTAAATTATTGATCAAACGAACAGGTTGTCCAACAGACCTGTCTAGAAATTGTGAGGAGACAAGATGACTGTCGATTATAACAGCAAAGCTTACTTGGATAAAGTAGACGCTTGGTGGCGTGCAGCCAACTATATTTCAGCTGCTCAAATGTACTTGAAAGATAACCCATTGTTGAAGCGCGAAGTCGTTGAAAATGACTTGAAGGCTCACCCAATCGGACACTGGGGAACTGTACCAGGGCAAAACTTTATCTATGCTCACTTGAACCGTGCCATCAACAAATACGACTTGGATATGTTCTACATTGAAGGACCAGGTCACGGTGGACAAGTAATGGTATCGAACTCTTACTTAGATGGTTCTTATACTGAATTGAATCCAAACATCCCACAAAATGAAGAAGGTTTCAAACACTTGTGTAAGATCTTCTCATTCCCAGGAGGAATCGCTTCTCACGCGGCGCCTGAAACACCAGGATCTATCCACGAAGGTGGAGAACTTGGTTATGCCCTTTCTCACGCTGCTGGTGCTGTATTGGATAATCCAGATGTGATTGCTGCCACAGTTATCGGTGACGGTGAAGGAGAAACAGGTCCATTGATGGCTGGTTGGTTGTCAAATACCTTCTTGAACCCAGTCAACGATGGGGCTATCCTTCCAATCTTCTACCTCAATGGTGGAAAGATCCACAACCCAACGATCTTCGAGCGCAAAACAGACGAAGAATTGGCCCTCTTCTTTGAAGGTCTTGGTTGGAAACCGATCTTTGCGAATGTCACTGCAATTTCAGAAGACCACGAAGCTGCACACGCTTTGTTCGCTGAAAAATTGGACGAAGCAATTGAAGAAATCAAGAAAGTCCAAGCAGAAGCTCGTAAAGGTTCTGCTGAAGAAGCAACTCAACCAGTATACCCTGTCTTGATTGCTCGTATTCCTAAAGGTTGGACTGGTCCAAAAGCATGGGAAGGAACACCAATCGAGGGTGGATTCCGTGCTCACCAAGTGCCAATCCCAGTAGATGCTCACCACATGGAGCATGTCGATGCCCTTCTTTCATGGTTGGAATCTTACCGTCCAGCTGAATTGTTCGACGAAACTGGTAAATTACTTCCTGAAATTGCGGAAATTGCACCAAAAGGTGACCGTCGCATGGCGATGAACCCAATCACAAATGCTGGTGTGATCAAACCAATGAACACAGCTGATTGGAAGAAACATGCCCTTCAATTCAACACACCAGGTGAAATCATGGCTCAAGACATGATCGAATTTGGTAAGTATGCGGCAGACTTGGTAGATGCGAACCCAGATAACTTCCGTATCTTCGGTCCAGATGAAACCAAATCAAACCGTCTTCAAGAAGTCTTCACTCGTACAAGCCGTCAATGGTTAGGACGTATGAAACCAGACTACGATGAAGCCTTGAGCCCTGCTGGTCGTGTCATTGACTCTCAATTGTCAGAGCACCAAGCAGAAGGTATGCTTGAAGGATATGTCTTGACAGGTCGTCATGGATTCTTCGCCTCTTACGAATCCTTCCTTCGTGTTGTGGATTCTATGATCACTCAACACTTCAAATGGTTGCGTAAGTCTAAGACCCATACAACATGGCGTAAAAACTACCCAGCCTTGAACTTGATTGCAACTTCAACGGTCTTCCAACAAGACCATAATGGTTATACTCACCAAGATCCAGGTATCTTGACTCACTTGGCTGAGAAAACTCCTGAATATATTCGTGAGTACTTGCCAGCAGATACCAATAGCTTGCTTGCAGTGATGGATCAAGCCTTCAAGGGAGAAGATGTGATCAACTTGATCGTTTCTTCTAAACACCCACGTCCTCAATTCTACTCAGCTGACGAAGCAGAAGAATTGGTTCGTGAAGGATACAAGGTGATCGATTGGGCATCAACTGTTTCAGCAGATGAAGAGCCAGATCTTGTTATTGCAGCTGCAGGTACAGAGCCAAACTTAGAAGCTCTTGCAGCCATCACAATCTTGCATAAAGCCTTCCCAGAATTGAAGATCCGCTTTGTCAATGTGGTAGACATCTTGAAATTGCGTCACCCATCCGTTGATGCGCGTGGACTTTCAGATGAAGAATTTGACAAAGTCTTCACAACTGATAAACCAGTCATCTTTGCCTTCCATGGTTACGAAGGCATGATCCGTGATATCTTCTTCAACCGTCATAACCATAACCTTCGTGTACATGGTTACCGTGAAAACGGGGATATCACCACACCATTTGATATGCGTGTGATGTCTGAGTTGGATCGCTTCCACTTGGCACAAGATGCAGCTAATGCAGCTCTTGGAGATGCAGCAAGCGCATTTGCAGCGAAGATGGATGAAACAATCGCCTTCCACCATGACTACATCCGTGAAAACGGAGACGACATTCCAGAAGTTCAAAACTGGAAATGGGAAAACGTGAATAAATAAGAAAAGAGAGTGGGACAGAAATCGGTAATTCGTTAGAATTCGATTTCGTCGTCCCACCTCCGCACAGTTGAGTAGGGCTGTAAAAGCTGATGAAATCAGCGTAGTAGAGCCCACTCAACCACTGCGTCTTG
>NZ_JARQVW010000010.1:0-78503 GCF_029589235.1 Streptococcus taoyuanensis | reverse complement strand
ACTTAACAAGAGGCAACCAACTATACACAGAAGATGGAGATGAGTTGTATATTGATCCAACTTCTCAGAAAAGAACACTTCATAACCAATATGAACCTGGTTTTATTGAAGCAAGGGATAAATCTCCACTAGAACTCTTAATTGAAAATAAGGAATTGTTTGATAAATAGAAAAAGCGAGGATAACCTCGCTTCAGATTGAAGTTAAAATCTTTAGAAGACACTTTTATAAGGACTTTGTCTTCAATCTGTGAAAAGGAGTGAAAACTCCTTTTCTTTTTGTAAGTCAGACTGAAACTTCCAAATTGTTTATTTATTTTATTGACATTTTCTATAAAAATAAGTACAATAGTTTTATTAGCAAACTATACTATATAGGGGGTATTGAAATGAAATTTTCTAATCGTTTACTGCTATTCCTTGCAGGAGTTGTTTTTGTCCTTTTAGGACTTTTCCTATTTACAAACCCAGTAGCTAATCTTGTTGCTTACAGCTGGTGGATTTCATTTGGTTTACTGGTTTCTTCTATAGCAGCTATTTTAGGCTATTTCTCTGCACCAAAAGAGCTTCGCTCACCTGTTTATCTTTTCCAAGGGTTTGTTAATCTTCTCTTATCTCTTTACCTCGTGGCTTATGGCTTTGTGACCCTGCCGGTCGTCATTCCGACCATTGTAGGAATTTGGTTAATTGTAGAAGCCATTATTGCTTTCTTTAAAGGCAATCGTCTAGGATTGATTTTCCCTATTATTGGTAGCAATATCACGTGGGTAGCCTTGCTTGCATTTTTACTAGGTCTAGTGATTCTGTTCAATCCAGTGGCTACAGGTGTCTTTGTCGTTTATGTCATTGCCTTTTCATTTTTAGTTACTGGCTTCACCTACATTATTGAGGCCTTTCGTAAATAGTCTAGTTGCTATTTCTATCGCATTCAAAAAAGCTGGGAAATCATATTCTCAGCTTTTTCGTCTCTTTAATTATCACTTTTTCGCATTCCATTCTACGTAGAAATTTGTTTTTCCATTTTATTCTCCAATTTGATCTCGCACTGACATTTATTTATAACAAAACTATATATCTAGAATAGCATAATCATTAGGTATTATAGGTTTTCAAACAAAATACGAGTCATTCGTTTTTGCCCCGCTTTTGCCCCATTTTTAAATCCTGACATTGAAAATACCTAAAAGTATTTCCCTAAAATCAGCTATATTTCAACATTTTTGTTTATTTTCAATATGAAAAGTTCTTACAAATCCATGTAGGGGGTATCTAAATCAACAGGAAAAAGCCTTGATTTATAAGGCTTTTTTGCTTGTCATTTTGTTTTTTGTACCAAATTTTGTACCAAATAATTTATATTCACCAAATTAGAGAGTCTCATCCAAAGACTCGTTATTTATCTCACACTCGTTTTCGTCGAAAAAACCACCGCAAGGGTGGTTCTTTTTTATCAATCGTCAAATACTCCGCCTGTGAGTTGGTACATGAGATAAATGTGTTCCAGGACTTTTACTTTATCCATGTGATCCACATCTTTAAAGCCTCCTAATGCCAAGAGCGGGACAAAACCGAAACATTGGTTATAAGACAGAGCACCATGTTTTGATACAGCTTGTCTATATAAATCAAGTTCAAAGTTATCAGTCACATATGAGTTATCTAAATACTGAAGGAAATATTTCAAGCTCTTTATAATAATGTCGCAGTCTTGAAGGTTATATTTTACAATACCAACAAATTCATTCTCTTCCCAAGTAATAATATCTCCAAATGCTGTTACGAACATAGGAAAAGCGATATCTCCTCTGAAATAACTATCTTGGAGAAGTTCAAGATAGTCATCTGGATTAATGACTTTGAGATAACCATCTAAAAAGGTTCCCAAGCCATCTTCCTGCCAAATCTGTAACAACTCAGCAGGGACTTGGTCCTTGTATTTTTCAATAACTTCTTGGGGCATATCTGCCACTTTGATAAAGTTTTCTAGCATGTTTTCCTCCGATTTGATTTTTAGCATCATTTCTCTACAACCATAGTATACCATAAACCATATGTACCAACATTTGTTAAACAACAAGAAAACCACCGCGTAGGTGGTTTATTCTTTAGATATAACTATTTGCCATTATGCTCTCTTTGGAAGGCTTTCATAGCCTTGAACTGTTCTAGTTCTTTTTCATTAGCTGGTTGCTTTCCGAGATATTTATATTCAAAAAAGTCCATTTGTTGACCTGAACTATAATCACTTTCATTCCAAGGTGCATAGTCAAATTCAGCAGATAATTTCGTGCCAATTACTTTTATAGTACAAGAAGTCCACAAAGGTTGGCCTTCTTTCTCAAAAATTTCTCTCAACTCCCAAGCTAATCTAAAGGTGCGTCTTTCTTGATTCCGAAATTCTAAATTAGGAATACCATACCGCTTTGGAATATATAGATTGTAGATATACTCATTTTTCCCCTCTTCATTAAAGAAATAATATACCTCTCCTCCATCAAAAGCTAAACTTATGTTAATAAAAAGATTATCCCATGCTACTGGTATTGTCTCATTAACACTCTGTGCAATCTCACGAATTTTTTCATTAATTTGTTTTTCCATTTTATCCTCCGATTTGTTCTCACGCCGACATTTATTTATAACAACACTATATATCTAGTATAGCATAATCATTAGGTATTATAGATTTTCAAACCAAATGCGAGTCATTCGTTTTTCCCCACTTTTGCCCCATTTTTAAATCCTGACATTGAAAATACCTAAATGCATCTTCCAAAAATCATTTGTTTTTCAACATTTTTGATTACTTTCAATATAAAAATTTCTTACACATCCATGCAGGGGGCATCTAAACAACAGGAAAAAGCCTTGATTTTAAGGCTTTTTTGTTTATTTAAAACAAGTGGATTTGTACCACCTCTTCTGTATAAACTAGAAAATATACCTATACTTTCATTCAGAGATTATAATACGATAATTTAAAAAACTATCTGCGAGTAAACTACATTTTAAAAATTAGCTAACTAAAGAATAGGTCTTGCTTTATCTTTTAAATCTTAGTATTATAGATTTAAAACTTTAGGAATAAGCCTATGAACTGGTAAATAAAATTCCTGTATTCCAATTTATCGTGATGCTAACAAGTCACGTAATAATTTTCTAAAAGAAAGATATAAAATGAACGATAGTATCTTAATTTCAAATCTTACCAAAAAATTTAAAGACAAAACAGCACTCAAGGAAATCAGTTTCTCAATAAGTAGTGGAGAAATATTTGGTTTTTTAGGACCATCTGGTGCTGGCAAAACTACGACAATAAATATTTTAACCGGTCAGTTGCCACCTGATGGAGGAGAGGTTAAAATCTTAGGAAAAGATTGCATCCAATTAACCTCTGACGACTTTTTAAAATTGGGAATTATGAGTGATAATGTGGGTTTCTATGATAGACTGTCTCTGTACGATAATCTTTTATTTTTTGCTAAATTCCACAATGTAGAAATAGCATATCTAGATCATTTATTAAAGCGATTGAAGTTATATGATGATCGATTTAATAAAGCAGAGAAGTTATCAACTGGAATGAAACAACGAATGTTGTTAATTCGGGCGATTCTACATTCACCAAAAGTAATTTTTTTAGATGAACCAACTTCTGGAATGGATCCAACCCTATCTCAAATCGTTCATGAACTACTACTAGAAATTAAAAACTCTGGGGCAACTATTTTTTTAACAACTCATAACATGGATGAGGCGACCAAATTATGTGATTCAATCGCTTTGCTTCATGAAGGAAAAATCGTTGAACAAGGTTCGCCTCGGGAGATTATTGATAAGTACAGTCAGACTGATAAGGTTAAAATAAGCTATTTTGATGGAAGAGAGATAATTGTTCCTAAAGAGGAAGCTTATAAGTATCTAGGAGAGAATACTAAAACAATCAATACTCTAGAAACAAGCCTTGAGAGTATCTTTATTCAATTAACAGGAGACAAATTATAATATGCTTAATCGATTTTTTAGTTTGTTATGGTTACGGTATAGATACCTTCTTCATAACAAAATAATTCTATTTGTATGTGTATTCACACCAATAGTCGACTTCTCACTTTTAAACTTTGTGCCAGACGTTCGTGGTTCAGTCTTTTTAATGAGTATGGCGATTATTACCATCTATAGCCTGACTGCTGGAACTTTTACTACACTAATCATCAGCGAAGAAAAAGATAAAAAGAATTTAAGAACATTGATTTTAACAGGTGTCAAAACTCCAGAGTATATTTTTTCTACAATCTTATTTCCATTTCTATTTTCAATTATAGGTGTTTGGGTGATGCCTATTACTTTTGGTATCTCAATACCTAATCTTGCTCTATATTCATTAATAACCTTCCTTACGATACTTTGTTTTATATTGGTCAACTTTGCGATAGCTTTGTTCTGTAAAAATCAAACACAAGCCTCTGCCGTGAGCCTAATATTCTATCTTGTCATTATGACTCTCCCTATGTTTTCGAGCATAAATAAATTTGCTAAATTATTAACAGATTTTTCTCTATTAGGAGCGCATAATCAATATTTTAATGATATCTCTGCCTTCAATCTTTATAATATACAAATTTTAACATTGTTACTTTGGATCATGTTAATGTCCGCACTTGTATATACGGGATTCGTCTGGAATAAGAAACATTGAGATGATGTAAGCAATTAATCGAGCCTAGGTTACTGATAAAATAATTTTTGACACACTTTTGCCCCATTTTTAAATCATGACATTGAAAATACTTAAAAGTATTTCCCTAAAATCACTTATATTTCAATATTTTTAATTACTATCAGTATGAAAATTCTTTCCAAATCCATGCAGGGGGCATCAAACTTCAACAGTAAAAGCCTTGGTTTACAAGGCTTTTTTGCTTGTCTCAAGAGCATTTGGCTCACTTTTTTAGATACTATAATTTAGCGTACGAAGTTAAATCATTCTGCACCATTGTTATTCCATTTATAATAAAAAAACCACCTTTGAACCCTAGCAAACATTTGACAGCTCTTCACCGAATCCGCTATGATAAGAGTACTTGAAATTCCAAGTTTTCGTTGCATATTAAATGTAAGGAGTCCAAAATGAAAATCTATTATTCAAAATATGTCGGATATGGCTCTCTGGCTTTTGCCTGTGCGCTCTTTATCCACTTAGCTTTTTTATCGATCCTAGGTTTTGAGGGTTTTCCAAAAATCACTTTTATCACTCTCATTCAGATCCTTTTATTTTTGATTGCGATCTATGCAACCATTGCTGGGATCAAAAGACTGACCAGTCGTCAGATCGCCTTTGAGCTGACTTCTGATGGGATTCATGCTTATCAGGGAGTGATTCTGACAAAAGATATCTTTATCCCCAAGGAAGATTTGGTAAGTGTAGCTTATAAAGAGGTCGATGTTAGTGACCCCGATCACCAAAATAGTAAAAGTTATTTCATCGAGTTTCAACTGAGGGACAATACTACACTAGACAATCTCTCAAAATCGAATGTCATCATTAACACAGAGCACCATACCGTAAAACTCTTCGTCAATCTTTGTAAATTTAAGGAAGAAGATTGGCAAAATCTTTCCAAGTACTTGATGGACGAATACCGAATAACCGTTTTATAGCAAAGAAAAGAGAGTGGGACAGAAATCGGTAATTCGTTAGAATTCGATTTCGTCGTCCCACCTCCGCACAGTTGAGTAGGGCTGTAAAAGCTGATGAAATCAGCGTAGTAGAGCCCACTCAACCACTGCGTCTTGCTCGACAATCCAAAAACAATTGAGAGGCTAGGACTTTTGTCTCAGCCTCTTTTTAACTACTCTTAGTTCCCCATTTTTCCTTTGGGTACGAGCAGATAGAAAAATAGCAAATTCAATCCAAATACAGCAACAAAGAGCGCCAATTGAGAGACATCGATCGTTTGTTTCTCGGTCAAATCTTGGATCAGCTTTGTATAATAATAGCCTGGGAAAGCCCGTTGTAGTTTGCCAACTAAGTCCATAAATCCTCCACTTGCGCCAAGCGTATCAAAGGGAATAATGGTCATAGCGGCCAAAATAATGACAGGAAAGCCAATGGTATCAATCGTCTTGGCATCTACTCTTACCCCAAGAACAAAGCCAATCACGCTAAAGTAGATCCCCATCAAGGATAAGAGGAAAAATTGCACCAACAGGCTAGTCGTCACTGGAAAGTGAAAACCTAGAACAGCAACTACTAGTACTGCTAAAAAGATCAAGCTGTTCAAAATCAGTTGTACGATCGATTGATCCCATAAATAGTTCTTGACACTATAGCTTGTAAAGTGGGATTCAAAAGAATAAAACCCAATATCTGAGGCGATTCGCTTACTAAAGGTTGCAAGGCTATTGCCAATGACCCCGATAAATACGGCAATGCCTAATAAAATACTTGGCGAAACCCCTTTTTGAAGCTGATCAAAGAAGATATACCAGCCTATGGGTAAAATAATGGTGAATAATACAAAGCGCTTATTTCGTAAAACTTGTTTTAATTGAATCTTTTTCATGCTTGTTCCCCTCCTTTATTCATCTCTTCTCGGAAATACTGCTCAATGGTTTGACCAGCCTGGTGAATGTCCTCAACAGCCTTTGCGGCAGCAATTCGACCCTCTTTTAAAATCAAGACTTTTGTAAAAAAGGCATCAATTTGGTTAAAATCATGGGTCACCACAACAGATGTAAACTCTTGCTGCTCCAGTAGTTTCCAAAAGTTATCCACTGCTTCCAAATCCATGCCAGTCGTTGGCTCATCTAAAAAAATCAACCTTGGATGATTCAAAATGGTTACCAACAAGGACAAGCGTCTCTTTTGACCACCAGAAAGACTTCCCACCATCTGCTCTTTTGAGCCTCTCAATTCGACCATCTCTAAGAGTCCATTGATATCAGCCTGCTTCAGCTGATTCATCCGGCTTTTTAATTCGACGAATTCAGCAAGGGTTAGATCCTCGATGAGTAGATCCCCCTGAGGCATCATCCCAATTTCTCTTTGAAAATCAAGCGAAGTCTTTATCGTCCCCGAATCAGCCTGGAGCTGCCCAGCGATAATGTTGAACAGGGTGCTTTTACCTGCTCCATTATTTCCCAGCAAGGCAATTTTATCTCCTTCTTCTATCGAAAAAGACACCCCCTTTAATACAGCTTTCTCCTTAAATGATTTTGTAATAGATGCCACCTGAAACATACGATCCCTCTTTTCTTATTGATCTTGTGTCCATTATACTTCAAGAGGAAAACCTTGGAAGCTCTCTGTCAGAATCGGTCAAAAAATCGTCGTGAATGGTCAAAAAAGAGGCTGGGACAAAAATCCTAGCCTCTCAATTGTTTTTGGATTGTCGAGCAAGACGCAGTGGTTGAGTGGGCTCTACTTCGCTGATTTCATCAGCTTTTACAGCCCTACTCAACTGTGCGGAGGTGGGACGACGAAATCGAATTCTAACGAATGACCGATTTCTGTCCCACTCTCTCTTCCATTATTCCTTCCAAAAGGTCAGGCTCTGGGTAAATCGGTAGTTTGAACTCTTGGTAGACACTGTCGTTTTGGGATACTTTTCTAGTAATTGTTGGATCTTGTACAAGCCAAGACCGCGGCCCTCTCCTTTACTCGAGTAGTCTTTTTCAAAAATTCTCGCTAACTCTATTTTTTCAGCTTTTGTACTATTTTCAACTATTAAGATGAGGGAGTTCGTCTCCTGAAGCATGGCAAGAGTCAGCTGGGGGTCCTCTGATTCAAGACTCGCTTCGATAGCATTGTCACAAAGGATGGATAAGAAGGTGATGAAATCTAAAACCTCGATGAATAAATCACGAACTGGTTCATCGATCTCGACAGAGATCCCAATCCCTTTATTTTGAGCTTCCAATAATTTTGCGGACAGAACACTTTTTACAGCTGGATTTTCTATGTGACTGAGTTTGGCAATATCAAACTTACTATTGTAAAATTGCTGGCCACTCTCTCGGAGAACATTCTCATAGACTTCCCTGATCGCGTTGAGATCTTCATGCTCAATACTTAATTTGAGACTGGTTAAAATATTCAGGTAATCGTGACGAAAGGCACGAATCTCCCCATAGAGCATTTCGACGTGTTGGCTATAGGTGGCTAACTCCTGCAGTTGCCTATCTTTTTGTTCCAGAATTTCTTGTTTCAATCGTTCTTTAGACACTGCATTGAAATACAAGAGCATCACAAAAAACAAAATCAAATAAATACTATTTAACTGTTCCCGTAAAGCATCTGCATGAGGAATAACATCCTCAAAAACCACCAGACCTACAACACTGACTAAATACACAAACATGGAAAGATCCATCGGGAGTAAGAAACGATTAAAATACTGCCGTTGAAACCCTACTTTTAAATCTGTAAAATCTAGTTTTAACAATTTAGTGATTCCTATATAAACAGGAAAGACCAGCAATTCAAGTAGAGCATCATACCAGCTGACAGATGCCTCATGAACAAGTACAATCCCGAGCATTGGAAAGACATAAAATGCTAAGAGACGCGCAATGAGACTCTCCATGACAACCGGGTAGAGCCCGTAAAAAATATTCAACAGGTGTCGTATGTTACGATTTCGATAGAAACTATAGGCAATAAATACTAAGAAATAGCCAAAAAAGCCTACCGGTGGCACAAGGGTAAAGACGACTGCAAAGAAGAAAGGGCACAAAAAGAGCCAGCGCCAAGCGAACTCTTGTCTACTGATATGACGATAGATCAGCATGCTGACGAAGAACTTTAAGTAAGACATTAGAATATTTAACAGCAATTCCTTCTCCCTTCTATTTTTTCAAAGCTTCCAGTAAGCCTCTATACTTGGTCCGTGAGATCAAGCAATTGTCCCCATTTTCAAAAAAAGCTTTCTTGGCTTCTTTATCAATCTTCGTAATATTTTGTGGATTCACCACAAAGGAGCGGTGGCACCGATACAAGCGGGGATCTGCTTTTTCGATATCGGCAATACTGGCGTAAAATTCTAAGCGCTCATCCTGGGTGTGTAAAATAACCTTGTGAATGGTTGGAGACGTTTCAACATACAAAATCTTATTAAAGGGAACTTGTACACGCGCCATCGCACTCTCAAATGTAAAAGCATCTTGCGCAATCGTGGTCCCAGCTTGCTCCAAGGTATAATCGATGGCTGAGCTGATTCTCTCTTTGAACTCTTCCTCACCCAGCGTTTTATCGATAAAATCCAAGGCAGCCACTTTGTACTGAAAGGTAATGGGCATAAATTCAGAGTGAGTGGTGACAAAGACAATGGTCGCATGGGGATCTTTCTTACGAATCTCTTTTGCGATCTCCAGCCCCTTTTTCTCCTCACCTTTAATCTCGATATCTAAAAAGAATAGGTGATGGGCGCCTCTCTCTGTGATAGCATCCAGCAACTGGCTTGACTTCCCAAACACTTCTGGCGCTTTGCATTGCAAGAATTTTTGACGGATGAGATCCTGCAAAACCGCTTCGATACGCGATTGTTGGATCCATTCATCTTCTAACACAAAAATCTTCAACAAAGTCCTCACTCCTTCCCCTCTACGAATATGTTCTATTTTACCATAAATGATGCCTGCTGAGCCACTCTTTCAAAAGAGACTTAATAGCCCTTCTACCTTTTCTCCTTAACAAAAAAACTCTCCCGGAGGAATCCGGAAGAGCTTGCGCAAGGGGAATTTGAAAAATATTTTTTAATATGAAAAAGGTCGATAAAATCTATGCTATGTTCAAACTCTCATTTTACTAACAGCGATATTACGATCAAGTTTTATTGTCAATAGACATGTATGTGGGAAGTTCTCCCCTTGCAACAATGTAGACCTGTGATCTACTCTTAATAGTATACACTAGAATTATTACAAAATCAGTTAATTTGTATTGCAATTTGTTGGCAAATATTCCTCCGCCTGAAAACACAACAAACGCTTGATTCCCAAGCATCTACGCAAGTCCTCTTTAACTAGTATTTATCATTTCTGTTACAAAATTTAAAATAAAAATATTATTCCATAACAAATGAAAATCCCAAAGCACGATAAAAAGAGGCTGGGACAAAAGTCCTAGCCCCTCAATTATTTTTGGATTGTCGAGCAAGACACAGTGGTTGAGTGGGCTCTACTACGCTGATTTTATCAGTTTTTACAGCCCTACTCAACTGTGCGGAGGTGGGACGACGAAATCGAATTCTAACGAATTACCGATTTATGTCCCACTCTCTTTGAGCTAGTAAGACGATTAGCCAGACCGCACAATAGCGGCTGGCGTCAAATGATGAGAGTCATAGCCTCAATCATTTGTAGCGGTTACGACGCGAAAAAGGGAGGAACGATACTTTCCTCCCTTTGAGCTAGTAAGACACTTCGGCAAGGCACCATGGTGCTTGCCATAACAATAAATGCACCTGATAAATTAACCAAGGGGTTACGACGTGAAAAGGGAGGAACGATATTTTCCTCCCTTTGAGCTAGTAAGATGATTAGGTAGGCCGCAACATAGCGGCTACCGTCCAATGATTCGGTGCTTTAGCACCAATCATTGGTATCAGGTTACATCATCCCACCCATCATGCTTGGATCCATTCCTGGTCCTGCTGGGGCTGCTGGTTCTGGTTTGTTGGCTACGACTGCTTCGGTTGTCAAGATCAGACTCGCTACGGAAGCGGCGTTTTGAAGGGCTGAACGGCTCACTTTAACTGGGTCGATGATTCCTGCATCAATCATATTCACCCATTCACCTGTTGCGGCATTGAAACCTGTTCCGACTTCGGCATTTTTCAAGCGATCAATCACAATAGATCCTTCGTAACCGGCATTGTGGGCAATTTGGCGCACTGGCTCTTCCAAAGCACGAAGAACGATATTGCGTCCTGTCGCTTCATCTCCTTCTAATTCAAGGGCTGCGACTGCAGAGATGACATTGACAAGGGCTGTACCACCTCCGGCAACGATCCCTTCTTCAACGGCTGCGCGAGTCGCATTAAGGGCATCTTCGATACGGAGTTTCATTTCTTTCAATTCTGTTTCTGTTGCAGCACCAACCTTGATTACGGCAACACCACCAGACAATTTAGCCAAACGTTCTTGTAATTTTTCACGGTCAAATTCAGAGGTTGTGGTTTCGATTTGTGACTTGATGACAGCCACACGGTTAGCAATCGCTTCTGGGTTACCAGAGCCTTCGACAATGACAGTGCTGTCTTTATCAACTGACACTTTAGCTGCTTGACCAAGGGCTTCAATGGTTGCATCTTTCAATTCCAAACCAAGATCGTCTGTAATGACTGTACCACCTGTCAAGATGGCAATGTCTTCTAACATGGCTTTGCGGCGATCACCAAATCCTGGTGCCTTGACAGCTACGACATTAAAGGTACCGCGGATCTTGTTCAAGACAAGTGTTGGAAGAGCTTCGCCATCGACATCATCTGCGATGATCAAGAGTGGACGGTTGCTTTGAAGAATACTTTCCAACAATGGCAAGATTTCTTGGATATTTGAAATCTTCTTGTCAGTGATCAAAATGTATGGATTTTCAAGGTCAGCCACCATTTTTTCATTGTCAGTGACCATATATTGTGAGAGGTAACCACGGTCAAACTGCATGCCTTCAACGACTTCCAGTTCTGTTTCCATTCCACGTGACTCTTCAATCGTGATAACCCCATCTTTGCCAACTTTTTCCATGGCTTCAGAGATGTACTCACCGACTTTTTCAGAACGAGAAGACACAGCAGCTACTTGAGCAATCGCTTCCTTACTCGATACTGGAATCGCATTGTTTTTCAAAGCTTCTACCGCTGTTGCAACAGCGGTCTCAATCCCACGGCGGATGCCAATTGGGTTAGCACCTGCAGTGACGTTTTTGATCCCTTCACGGACGATAGCTTGAGTCAAGACCGTTGCGGTCGTTGTACCGTCACCTGCGATATCATTGGTCTTAGAAGCCACTTCTGACACCAATTTAGCACCCATATTTTCAAAATGGTCTTCCAATTCGATTTCTTTTGCGATAGTCACCCCATCATTTGTGATCAAAGGTGAACCAAATGATTTTTCAAGAACCACATTGCGTCCTTTAGGGCCCAACGTAACTTTCACTGTATCTGCTAAGACATCGACACCACGGACCATTGCAGAACGTGCATCAGATGAAAATTTAATATCTTTTGCCATTTCTCTTACCTCTTTCTTCTCTTACTCTACAATTGCAAGAATGTTTGATGTTCCAACGATGGTATAGGTTTCTTCCCCATCTTTCACTTCAATTCCTGCATGGCTTTCAACCAAAACGTGGTCTCCTGCTTTTACAGCTGGAGCAATGAGTTCACCACTTAGGGTACGCACACCTTCACCAACGGCCACTACTTCAGCTGTTTTTGTATCGGCCTTGCTCGCACCTGCGAGGACAAAACCTCCAACAGTCTGTTCTTTTTCTTCTACTTTTAAGACCACACGGTCTCCTAATGGTTTTAACATGTTCATTCCTCCATACGTGTTTTTAGCACTCTCTATACGTAAGTGCTAACCTATGTTTCTATTGTATCACTTGGTCAGAAATAGTCAAGAAAAAAACACCTCAAAAATAGATGAGATGTTTCTAAAATATCAATTTAAAATTGTCAATTTTTGATTGAAATCATCGATCACTTTTTGAAGATTGATCCGCCCGCGGTAGATGCCATATCCAAAAACGATCATGCCTAAAATTCCAACCAAGGCTAGTAAAATCCCGAGGATCAAGAGTGGGAGGAAACTTTTGTGAAAGAGATAGATCAATACCACACCAATACTGGCAATGATAAAGAGTAAGCTGAACCAACGACCAAGGTTTTCAAGCATGTGGCGTTGGTAGTTGATTTCTGTTTCATATCCATTGACAAGTTCTTGTTTTGTAACCATGGGATTCCTCCTCATAAAAATTGAGAATGAAGTGCAAGTAAAGGAGGTCCATTCACTTCATTCTCAAAAACTCCTACTAGCAAATTCGTTTTTTCTTTTCCTTAGTATTTAAGATGTGGATCAAAGATACCAAGGGCAACACCGATCAAAGCAACTACAACGAGAAGTAACATAACTTTGTTTGGTGAAATTTTTTTCTTAGACATCAACCACCAGCAAAGAGTGATGAAGGCTGCTGTCAAGAGACCTGGATAAACACCATCGATCTTTTCTTGGATGTTCAAGAAGACTTTTCCTTCAGCGTTCTTGAATTGAAGGGCTGTTGTAACAGATACCCAAGTAGCTGCTACGGCACCGATAACCATACCACCGACAACGCTGATCGCTTTACGAAGAGCTTGTCCTTTTGGTCCTACAAGAAATTCAACGGCTTTATCCCCTAATTGGTAACCTTTGAAGAAGGCAAAGCGCATACCAAAGTAGACTAAGAGGTTCCATACGACGATGTAGAAGAGAGCACCAGCGACGTTACCACCTTTAGAAAGTCCAAGGGCAATCCCCAAGAGAACTGGGATCAAGGTACCAACAACCAATGAGTCACCAATACCAGCAATTGGTCCCATCAAACCGGCACGCATACCGTTGATGGTTTCGCCATCTACTGCATCTCCGTTTGCACGTGCTTCTTCCAAACCAGCTGTGATCCCTACAACAAGAGATCCAAGTTGTGGTTCAGTGTTGAAGAAGGCCGTATAGGTTTGCATAGCATCCTTTTGTTCTTCTTTTGTGTCATACATTTCTTCTACGATTGGAAGCATAGAAGTCAAGTACCCGAAAGTTTGCATATGTTCTTGAGAGAAACAAGTCAAATGACCATAATACCAATGATGGAATGCTTTTGCTAATGTTTTCTTTGAAATTTTCTTTCTATCAGCCATTTTAAATATCCTCCTCATCATCGTCTAGATCCACCACTCCGGCTGGAGCAGCTTTCATCGATTTGATCACTTCAAGTTCATAGTAGATTACTGCAAAGATTAATGAAACAACGGCACTGGATACCAAGTTCAATCCGAGAGATTTTGCCAAGGTAAATCCAACAAAGAATGGAATGAAGTCAGTTGCTTCTGTAACAATTTGTTTCAACAAGATGGCAATACCGACACATGGGAGAAGAGCACCGACTGTAAAGAGGGCTTTCATCCAGTAACCATCCATAGGAAGGTATTGTTTCATCAAATCAACCATGTTTTCACCGTATTTGGTGATAATCATTGTTGGAAGGAAAGAGAAGAGGAAGTGAGAGATCCAAGGGTAAACCCAGTCAACTGCGTAGAGTTTTTTGAAGTTTCCTTCTTCAACGGCTTTCCAACCAATGTGTTGCCATACCAAGTTCATAGTAGCGGTACCGTAGAAAAGAACGGTACCGATTGTCCCAACGGCTGCACCGATTGGAGCTGCAGCTGCGGCGATTCCTGCTTCATCTGTGATGTTATTGGCATGCACAAACAAGATAGCAAGAGGAACACCGATGTAAGAGATGGCACGCACATCGGCAGATACGGTACCACCAGGTGTTACCAAGGCGATATAAACGACTTGAAGGGCAACCCCGACCATAATACCAGTTGTCACATCTCCAAGAATTAAACCTGAAATCAACCCACCGATCAAAGGACGACCGAGTGTATAGTTCCCGATACTGGAACCTCCCATACCAGGCATTGAAGACAAGCTGGCGAAAATACCAAGCAAGATTGCTTGAATCCATGAAATTGTCATAACAAACGCTCCTTTTGTTTGTAAATTTATTTACCTAACAGATAAGACTGTTAGTTTTAAAAACCAAATTTTGATTTGAAATCATCCCAATAACCGATGGAAACATCTGGCAACAATTGGAATTTCACCTTGTAGCCTGCTGCTTGAATGGCTTGGAAGGCTTCTGCTTCTTCCTGAGTGATGGATTGGTTATTCCCCAATTTCACAGCTCCAGGACGATCATTTGCAGGGCCAACAATGATTTCTTTGACATCACCTGGGACAAACCCTTGGTCGACCAAAATTTCCTTCATATCGATTGGATTTTTGGTGATCAAGAAGTAACGACTATCTGATTCTGTTACTTTTGCTGATTTTTCTTTAAAGGCTTCCTTTGTCCATACAAAGGTTTTCTTGTCTGATGCGCCTTTGTAAGCTTGGATCAAAACCTTGTTTGATGCTGCTGCATCATTTACGGCAATCAAACCATCACATGGTTTTTCCTTTGCCCAGCGTGTGACTGTTTGACCGTGAATCATGCGGTCATCAATCCGTACAAATGTTACTACCATAAGGTACCTCCCTATTAAATATCGTCATCATCTTCTTCAGCACCAGTGGCTGAAACTTCAAAAGGCTGTAGTGCAGATCGTGCTTCTGATAAGATGGTAGCTGACAAATCGTCTCCATCCAACACATCCTTCATCACAACTGCCGTCAAGGCCATGGTGAGGTTCATCCCACCAAGGATCAAGGCACCATCGAGCTTTCCAGCTTCTTCTAGAACCGTGGCTGCAGTGGTTAATGGACTACCACCTACGATATCTGCCAAGACCAAAACAGAATCATCAGCTGTCAATCCTGAAATGCTCTCTCTGAAATCAACTGCGAAGTCATCGACTGATTTTCCTTCTTTGAGTCCAACTGCGATGACCTGATCCAACTTGTCACCAGCAAACATGGCTAGTGATGTTTTTAGACCTTCTGCCAGTCCACCATGACTGACCAAAATGAGGTATTTCATTTTGCTACGCCTCCTTTATTTGACTCTATTGTAGACTATTTGAAAGCGCTTTTACATTGTCAAATGTCACATTCCCAATATGACATTTAGCAATAAAAAAATGACATCTGTCACTTGACAAAATGCCATCTTATTTTACTCTAAACTCCTACCTGTAGACTACTTTCAATCTCCCTCTGAATTTGAGGCAAGCGGTTCTCAACATCTTGATCGCGCAAGGCATTGCCAATCAAGTAATCTAACTTTTCTAACAGCTCTTTTGAGACATTTTTCGGGCTACTTTCAACAGCTTGTTCCATGATGCGGTTCAAGGTCTGATTGGTCAAGGAATCCGTCCCAAAATCATCTACCTGCAGAAGGTCTTTACTAGAGCGACTCTTGACTACCTGTGGCATGACAGAGATCCCTTGGGATTGGGCAAAGAGGGTTTGTTGAATGTCTGGATCCTCTGTCAAAACTTGCATCAGTTCCCAAGCCAACTTGGAATGAGAACTTCGAGCTGACATAGCAAAAGAAGTCGTCGTGACCAAGGTTGCCTTGGTCGTTTTTGACTTAGCCGGCATCGGGATACAGGTCCAAGTGAAGTTTGAATATTTAGAAACGTGGTAGGGATAAGGTTTATAGGTCCGATATTGGGCCAAGGTCATGGGATAGAAGGCGACTTTCCCCTGGTCAAAATCTTTAGAACTCACCTTGTAATTTTTATTTAGATCTTCCAATTTTTGCAGAAAAGTCAGAGACTCTTTCACTTCTGGAGCTGTCAGCTTGAGCATGCCACCCTGGAAGAGATGACCTCCATTTGCCGCTAAGGCTTCTTTCCAGGTGTATTCTGTACTTCCAAATTGGTCCAATTGCCCATCCCCATTGGTATCCTTGGTTAGTTTCTTGCAAATCGTATAGAACTCTTCAAGGGTCCAACCTTTTTTGGGAACCGCGATGCCTTCTTTATCCAAGAGATCTTTATTGACACACATCAAAATCGGATTGCTTTCATAAGGTAAGGCATAGGTTTGCCCCTGATAGACACCGGATTCAAATGCAACGGGATAAAAGGCAGCTTGATCTTTTCGATCCATATAGCCGTTTAACTTTTCTAATACGCCTCGCGCTGCTAATAAGGTAAGATCTTGCTCAGAGACCATAAACACATCTGGCGTCTTTCCTGAGACAATCTTTTCAGAGAGCCAGTCTGAATAATCTGACTGCGGAATCCCGTTTTCATACTCTACACGGACGTGGGGATGGGATTTTTCAAATTTTTGAATCGCACGATCCAAGGCATGGGAACGTTGACTGGTCGGCACATCCCAGCTAGAACCTGCATAAACGCCGATATGGAGTACGGTCGGTTGCTGTTTCCACCAATAAAAACCTGCGCTCACACAGAGCACAACAAGGAGACCAATCCCCCAACAAAGATGCTTTCGCTTCAATTTCATTCTGTATTTCCTTTAGAAAAATCACGTCTCGTCACTCCTGTTTGGACTGACCAGATCGCTAATTGCGTTCGATCTCGTAGGTTTAATTTCGCCAAAATCGTTGATAAGTAATTGCGCACGGTTCCTTCTGACAAGAAAAGTTTGGCCGCAATTTCTTTATTGGACTCCCCATAGCCGACTTCTTGAATAATGCGCCATTCCGTCGTGCTCAAATCCTTGACATTGTCCTCATCTACAGCAATAGAGAAGTTGGTTTTGGCCATTTGTGAGAAAATTTGAAAGACTTTACTAGCGATATTCGGGTTGATCATGGCTCCGCCTTGATGCACCACCTTAATCGCTTCATAGAGTTCCTCTGTCGAGGCTCCCTTTAAAAGATAACCTGAAGCACCATACTTGAGCGCACTATAGATAAATTCATCATCATCAAAGGTCGTTAAAATAATAATTTTGATATCCGGATAGTGCTCTTTGACTTCTTTTGTCGCCAAAACCCCATCCATGCCTGGCATCCGAATATCCATTAAGATCAGGTCAGGATGTGTCTGTGGAATGCTCGACAAGACATGATTCCCATCTTCCACTGTGGCCACCACTTCGATATCGGGGTGGGCTGACAAAATAATTTTCAGAGATTCTCGAATCAAGGCCTGGTCATCTGCCACCATTACTTTTATCACCATCTCTATCTCCCTTCTTTATATTTCGGTAAACTGACGCGCGTGAAAAATCCATCGCGACTTTCAAATTGAAGCTGTCCTCCTAGGATGGAAATGCGCTCCATCATCTGCTTGAGCCCATAGCCATAGGTCAAGGTTTCAAACCCAACCCCATTGTCCTGCAACTCGATCAGGTAATCTTCTTCATCCTCAAAAAAATGAAGGCTCAATCGACTGGCATGACCGTGGCGAACCGCATTGGTCATAGACTCTTGGATCACACGAAAGATCGTATCTTCAATCATGACGTCCATATCAACATCGACCCATTCATAGTGTAAATCAACCTGCAAGTTGGAAAGCGTCTGGTACTCGCGGATCATCTTTTCTAATGCATCTTTGAGGGTTCGTCCCTCAAGGGCACCTGGACGGAGGCGGTTGAGAGAGCCCCTCACATCCTGGATTCCTTCACGAACCACTTCTGATACGCTTTTTACCTGCTCTTTTGCCCGATTGGGATCGATATCAATCAAGACTCCGACAGCATCTAAACCTGCCGAGATCCCTGTTAGCGCGTGTCCCAAGGTATCGTGAATCTCCCGAGCAATCCGCTTGCGCTCTCGATCCTCTGCAATCTTCTCAGACAAGGCCATATAGTTGTTCAACTCCGTATTGACCTTCGAAACCATGGCCAACTCTTCTTCTACTTCGTGGTTTTCCGCAAGAACATTCATAATATAGAACAAAAGCGAAATAATGAAGAGCACCATATTCAAGGCATAGAGGGAATTTTTCAGGAAAAAGGCCAGAATCCGAATGGAGGCAGGATAAAAATGAATATAGACATCCAGAGAAGGTATCGGAAAGAAAAGCGAAAAGACGTCTGAATTGGTCACAAGAAGCATCAGGAAACTTACTAGGATAAACGCAAACCAATACTTGCGGTCTCGCTTGGTATTCAACTCTTTGGAACCATAGAAGATATCCGCAAAAACCAAGAGAATGAGCCCGTTATAAGCTACATTTTGGACCCACATCAAGAGCAACATCAGGAGGATCTCCAGAATGTTCCACTTATCAAAAATGGACCATCGACTCATTTGAGACCGGTAACGACTCATGGAGATCAAGGCAATTCCAACAAATAAGAGCGCAGACAACCAAAAAGTTGTAGAGGGCGCAAAAGGAATGCGCTCCAAACGTTCCAATAATAAGGGAGCTTGTCGTTGAGCAATGATATAGTTGGTTGCTTGAAGATAGATGATACTGTTGAGCATAACAGCGATAAAATTCACGACCATCAGGATGGCCAAACTGTACCTCACACCTCTAAATTTTCTCATCACTGCCACCCATTTACATCAAATTGATCGATGTTTTCCTTTGTCATCATTTGAACCGGAATGGTTATTTCTTTTTGGTAGCTCTTCCCATCAGCCATATCTTGGATGACCTCCATCACGCGATCTCCCATCTTCAACGGAGACTGGGCAACGGTTCCTACGACATCATCTGTCGAGTGTAGCAAGGCTTTCATATCTGGTGAGCCATCAATCCCATAGATCGCAATGGGATGGGTGATTCCTTGCTCCTTGATCGCTGCTAAAGCTCCTATAGCTGAACGGTCATTCAAGGCGACTAGAGTATCGA
Source organism: Streptococcus taoyuanensis (assembly GCF_029589235.1). Classification (NCBI taxonomy): domain Bacteria; kingdom Bacillati; phylum Bacillota; class Bacilli; order Lactobacillales; family Streptococcaceae; genus Streptococcus; species Streptococcus taoyuanensis. Next base: position 59,008 of record NZ_JARQVW010000010.1, on the reverse strand, counting down.
CATTCCCCCCTGACTGCAAAAACTTACGGACAGCGGGCATGGCGATCTCCGTCTGACCCTTGGTTTCTAGTTCCGAGATGATCTGATAAGACCCATGTCCTTTGATGGTATCCTTAAATCCCTGAATCCGCGTATCTGCCGAAACAGTCCCCTTATGCTCCAAGAGAAGGATCCGAGCATTTGAAGAGCGTTTCATCAACTCTTTCGCAATCAAGACTCCTGCTTGGTAGTTGTCGGAGACAATGCTGGCATCCGGCTTAAAATGCTTGAGCTGGGTATCAACTGCAATGATCTTAATTCCTTGTTTTCTAGCTTTTTTAAGAGCCCTTAAAATGGGCTGACTATCCCCTTTGACCGGATTAATCACAATCACATTTACTTTTTGGGCGCAAAAATCATCGATCTGCTGGCTCTGCCTTTTTTCATCCAATTCCGGATCTCGAACAGATACAAGAGCCCCTCTCTCATCGGCAATTCGACTAATTTCCGAATGAATACTTTTATAGAACTCATTGTTCATGGTCATATAGGTGACACCGATCTTGGTCTGATCCTTGATGCTACTGGTTTGACAAACGGCATAGATCCACAAGAGGAGGCAGGCCACTGGAATCACCAGTAGAACCCGTTTTATCAGCCATTTCAACCGTTCATTTCTATCTTCTTTTCCTTTCAAACTCCGTTCCTTTTCTGAAAATTTTGAATATATATTACTTTATTTTACTACTTTTTCAAGATAAATGCTGGCTTTTATTGTACAGATGCATATTTTTGCTTTATTTTTAAAAGACTAGTTTCCGAATGAAATCCCTACCAAGTATCAAAAAAAGCTGGTCTATAAACGAACCAGCTTTCTTTTTTGTTTCTAAAAAGGAAGATCTTCCTCTTCTAAGATGATATCGGCTAAATCTCCCGTTCCACCATTTTCACGCATCGCTCGCTGAGCGCGACTCTCTAGCAACTGAAAACTTTGGCAGAGGACCTCTGTCACATACTGCATGACCCCATTTTTCTCGTAGCGGCGTGTCCGAATCTCTCCATCCAAAGAGATCAAGCTCCCTTTACTGGCATAACTAGCCATGGTTTCAGCCAATTTCCCCCAGACAACCACATTGACAAAATCAGTCTCTCGCTCCCCGTTTTGGTCCTTGTAGCGACGATTGACCGCAACGGTCACTCGGGCAACGGATTTGTCTGTGCTGGTTTTATGCAATTCTGGGGCCGCTACTAGGCGACCGATTAAAATAACTTTATTATACATCATTTACCTCCTATCTATTTATTCGAAAAAATTTCAAAAAATGGAGGTGACAAACCAAAATCAAAAAAATCTAGGATCCAAAACATCCTAGATTCTTCTCTTTATTCGTGCCAGTGACGAGCAGGATCAAAAGGTGTCCCTGCTACTTCTGCATCATCCAATTCAATAATGCCTCGTTTTTGAGGAGCATTTGGCAAGTGCAATTCACGCGGACTGCACATCATGCCATAACTTTTTTCACCACGAAGGGCCCCTGGGAAAATCAAGCTGCCATCCGGCATCATAGCACCTGGAAGAGCGACAATGGTCTTTAGACCCACCCGCGCATTTGGAGCTCCAGCTACGATCTGAACCGTCTTATCTGGTCCAACTGCTACTTGGCAGATATTCAAGTGGTCACTATCTGGATGGGCTACCATTTCAAGGATTTCTCCCACCACAAATTTTGGTTCCCGATCATTGACTAAACGTTCTGCGAAGCCTTCTCTTTCCAATTCTTGGTTCAAACGAGCTACTTGCTCATCTGTCAAAAAGACTTGGCCCTTGCCTTCGATGGCGAAGAAAGATGAGGCATCAAAGATATTCCAGGCAACGGTTTCTTGGTTGTCCTCACGGTAAACACGAGCCACTTTTCCTTTTCTCTCCACCGCGAGCTTGGCTTCCCCACTATTTTTCAGGGTCAACATCAAGACATCGCCGACTTGTTCTTTGTTGTATGTTACAATCATGATTTTCTCCTATTTTAATCCTGCTAAGAATGCTGTAATCTGCGCTTTAGTTTTCCGATCCCGATTGACAAACCGACCGATTTCCTTATCCTTTTCCAGAACCACCAAACTTGGGATCCCATAAACATCCCAGACTTTCGCCAGATCCATATAGGCATCGCGGTCAATCAAGATAAAGGTAAATTCGGGATTTTCAGCCTCAATCTCCGGCAAAAAAGGTTTGAGGTAACGGCAATCCCCACACCAATCTGCTGAAAAGACAAACACTTTCTTGCCCTCTTGCTCTACATAAGAAGCAATTTCTTCTAGAGAATTTGGTGTAATCATAGTTTTTCCTCTTCGTAATGCAAGAGACCATCCTCATAGACAAAGCGGTAATGGCGCTCATCTTCAAAAATGACACCACCTACTAAGCGCTCTTCACTAGACTCGTAGAGTTCCACATACAGAGTCGCAATCGTCCCCATGGCTTCCATTTGCTCCCGTACTTCTGCTACCAACTCTTCTTGGGTACGGAGACGCTTTTGATCTTTGGCAATTTTATAGACACCGGCCGCAAGAGCTCCTGCACTTGCTACAGCCAGACTAGACAAAATAATTTTTTTAGCTTTCATAGTGCCTATTGTAACACAAAATAAGCAGAGGGACAACGGTCTAAGCTGGATCTCTCCCTCCGATTTTAGAGTCTGATTTCCATAATAACGCTACCATCCTTGTAGAAAAAGTGATAAAATAGCATCAGAAAGAAGGTAACCTATGACTGATTTATTTTCTAAAATCAAAGAAGTAACTGAAATCCCTGCTATCTCAGGTCATGAAGCTCCTGTACGGGATTATTTGCGCCAACAATTGACCCCTCATGTGGACGAAATCGTGACAGATGGTCTCGGTGGGATCTTTGGGGTCAAACACTCAACGGCAGCCGATGCTCCTCGTATCTTAGTGGCTGCCCACATGGACGAAGTTGGTTTTATGATCAGCGAGATCAAAGCTGACGGAACTTTCCGTGTTGTCCCAATCGGAGGTTGGAACCCGATGGTCGTCAGCAGCCAACGCTTCAAACTCTTTACACGTGACGGACGTGAATACCCTGCTATTTCAGGATCTGTTCCTCCTCATTTGACACGTGGAACAGGTGGACCAACCGTACCTGCCATTAGCGACATCGTCTTTGATGCAGGCTTTAGCTCTAAAGCCGAAGCTGAAAGCTATGGAGTCCGTCCTGGAGATACCTTGGTCCCAGATAGCTCTGCGATTCTTACTGCTAATGGTAAAAACGTCATCTCTAAAGCATGGGATAACCGCTACGGCGTCTTGATGGTCAGCGAATTGGCCAAGAGCCTTTCCGGACAAGCCTTAAACAATGAACTCTATGTAGGGGCCAACGTTCAAGAAGAAGTGGGACTTCGTGGAGCCCACACTTCAACCACTAAATTTGATCCTGAAATCTTCCTTGCTGTAGACTGTTCGCCAGCAGCCGATGTCTTTGGAGACCAAGGAGCGATTGGGGAAGGAACACTGCTTCGCTTCTATGATCCAGGTCACATCATGCTACCAAATATGAAGGATTTCTTGCTCACTACGGCTGAAGAAGCGGGCATCAAATTCCAATACTATTGTGCCAAAGGTGGTACCGATGCAGGTGCAGCACACTTGAAGAACGGCGGAGTCCCATCAACCACTATTGGTGTCTGTGCACGTTACATCCACTCTCACCAAACCCTCTATGCCATGGATGATTTCTTACAAGCGCAAGCCTTCTTACAAGCATTGGTTAAGAAATTGGATCGCTCTACAGTTGATTTGATCAAACACTATTAAACAACATCGATCTGAAGCCCCGTAAGGGGCTTTCAGATCGAGGATAAAATCCTCTTAAAAACTTTCCTTAGGTGAGTACGGACGTCTGCGAACTTCTCCGAAGTTCCAAGACTAATTATTGAGCCTGAGGTCTCAATAATTCCGAGTGCCTAAAACTGAGTCGTTTCAGGCACTTTTCTCACAGCGGAAAGTTTAAGTGCACCCTGCAATGACCTTAATAGACTACCTCATTTTATTTGTTTAGCATCACTTAGGTCATTTTATGTAAAAAATATGCCTGAACAATCAAATTCTATGATGTCTAACCTCATCTTAGGAAAGTATCTTAGAATATTTTATCTTCCATCTGTTTTCTGATATAATATGAAAGAATGAAATGGTAGGGAACGGAACACTCATCCTTGGATTTGTGTGGCAGACCCTTCCCTTATATACAGGAGTTTTACATGAAAAAACAAGCTTTTAGTTCTGAAAAGTATTTGAACTTGCAACGTGACCACATTATTGAGCGGATCAACCAATTCGATGGCAAGCTCTACCTTGAATTTGGTGGTAAGATGTTAGAAGACTTTCACGCTGCTCGTGTCCTCCCTGGATACGAACCAGACAATAAGATCAAGCTGCTCCAAGAATTGCGCGACCAGGTGGAAATTGTCATTGCCATCAACGCCAACAACATTGAGCACTCAAAAGCCCGTGGGGACCTAGGAATTTCTTATGACCAAGAAGTGCTACGCTTGATCGACAAATTCAATGAATTAGGGATCTTTGTAGGCTCTGTCGTCATCACCCAATATGCTGGACAAGCAGCAGCAGACGCCTTTCGCAAACAACTGGACAAGAGCGGGATCGCCTCTTATCTCCACTATCCGATCAAGGGCTATCCGACTGATATGGACCACATCATCTCTCCTGAAGGGATGGGGAAAAACGACTACATCAAAACTAGCCGCAATTTGGTCGTTGTGACAGCTCCTGGACCTGGTTCTGGTAAGCTGGCAACGTGTATGTCCAATATGTACCATGACCAATTAAATGGGATCAAATCAGGTTATGCCAAGTTTGAAACCTTCCCAGTATGGAATCTTCCTTTGCACCACCCAGTTAACTTGGCTTATGAAGCAGCGACTGCAGATCTAGACGATGTCAATATGATCGATCCCTTCCACCTCCAAACCTATGGAGAAACAACGGTCAACTACAACCGCGATATCGAAATCTTCCCTGTCTTGAAGCGCATGTTGGAACGCATCTTAGGAACCTCCCCTTACGCTTCTCCAACAGACATGGGCGTCAACATGGTTGGCTTTGCCATTGTGGACAATGACGCTGCGATTGAAGCTTCCCAACAAGAAATCATCCGTCGCTATTACCAAACCATCTTGGATGTCAAAGCTGAACGTGTCGGTGAAGGAGCCGTCAAGAAGATTGAGCTCTTGATGAATGATTTGGGCATTACTCCAAATGATCGGAAAGTGACCGTGCTTGCCCGCCAAAAAGAAGAAGAAACAGGTGAGCCAGCCTTGGCCCTTGAATTGCCAAACGGCGAGATGGTAACCGGAAAAACCTCTGATCTCTTTGGTCCAACGGCAGCCCTCTTGATCAATGCGATCAAGAAATTGGCGCATATTGATAAAGAAACCAAATTAATCGAGCCAGAATACGTCCAACCTATCCAAGGCTTGAAGATCAATCATTTGGGTAGCCGTAACCCTCGTCTTCACTCGAACGAGATCCTCATTGCCCTTGCCATTACAGCCATGAGCAACGAAGATGCTAAGCTTGCTATGCAAGAATTAGGCAAGTTGAAAGGCAGCGAAGCCCACTCAACCGTGATGCTAACAGACGAAGACAAGAATGTCCTTCGCAAGCTCGGTATCAACGTCACTATGGACCCTGTCTACCAATACGATCGCTTGTATCGTAAATAAACTCAGACAAACAAAAACAATCCCTGCTCGAGGGATTGTTTTTTTATAATGCAAAGAAGAGAAACTATTTGACAGCCTCCCATAATTGGCGAATGGGCTTTCTTTGAACAGGGTCCACAAAATGAGGAGCAATTTCATTCAAAGATTCTAGGACAAAGGCACGTTCTGCCACATAAGGATGCGGTAAGATCAAGCTCGGACTGTAACAAATGGTGTCCTCCATGTAGAGCAGATCTAGATCAATCACACGTGGCCCCCACTTGACCTCACGAACACGTCCCATTTCCTGCTCAATGGCAAGTAAGGTCTCTAATAAATCCTCTGGGGTCATCCAGGTTTCAACTTCTGCCACCTGATTCAAAAAGGTGTCCTGCTCCACTCCTCCCCAAGGTTCTGTTTCAATCCTTGTGGATGTCTGAAGAAGGCGAATGCCTCGATCCTTGAGTTTTTCTAGCGCCGTCTCTAGTTGCAGTTGTTTATCTCCCATATTGGTGCCAAGCCCAATAAAGGCCCGTTTTTTCTCCCGTTCAATTGTCACAGAACAAGTCTCTAATGGCAAGGGAACAGGAGCCCAGGGCTTTTTCAACTCCAGACGAACTTTTTCTACAAAGGCATAGCTTTCGAAAATCTTTTGCACCAATTGAAAGGCCACCGTTTCAATCAGATCGATTTTTTCTGCCTGCATCCACTCGGTCAATTGTTCCGCTAAGATCCCGTAATGGATCGAAGCTTCCAAATCACCTGTGCGGGCAGCACGGGTCATTTCATAATCCACCCATAGGTCTAGGACAAAGCGTTGTCCCAATTCTTTTTCTGCTGGAAAAACACCATGATAGGCGTATACCTCTAAGTCCTTGATCCGTAATTGATCCACTCTCTTCACCTCTTATAGCCAGCCATTAGTGGCCCATGAGTTTATAGGCTTCATTTTTCAAGTCTTTATCTGTCGCAAGCAATCCACGCGCAGCAGTTGTCACTGTAGCAGTCCCAGGTTTACGGACACCCCGCATGTTCATACACATATGTTCTGCTTCTACCCAGACAAGGGCACCTTGCGCTCCAAGATATTCCATCAAGGCATCTGCGATTTCTACCGTCAATCGTTCCTGAATCTGTGGTTTTTTAGCATAAACTTCGACCGTACGAGCCAGTTTTGAAAGCCCAGCAACACGGCCATTTGGAATGTAGGCAATGTGCACTTTTCCATAAAACGGCAAAAAGTGATGCTCACACATGGAATGGAAGAAAATATCCTTCTCAACCACCATATTGTTATCAATGATTTCAAATGATTTAGACAGGTGCTCTTCTGCCGTCTGTCCTAGTCCTGAAAAGATTTCTTGGTACATCTTTGCAATGCGGGACGGGGTTTCTTGAAGCCCTTCACGGTTCTCATCTTCACCGACTGCCTCGATAATCATTTTTACTGCTTCTTCAATTTTCTTTGTATCCATATCATCTCCTAGTTGGATTTTTCTGTTTTTAATAAATAAGGTCGTACTTGGCTAAGGAAATAGAGCGATCCTGTTACAATGAGGAGCTCATCATCTCCAGCTTGCCAGTTTTGTAAAAATTCTCGCCAGTTGACTTCCTCAAGCTGGTGGTGGTTTGCAGCAGCTGTCATCTCTTCTTGAGAATAGGCTCTTGGATCTTCAAAGGTCGTGAGGATCAAGCGACTATTTTCCAGTTCCTGCCACTGAATGAGCATCTCTTCTAAGGCTTTGGTCCGGATGCAAGTAAAAAGAATGGTCTTTTTTTGACTTGGGAACAGTTCTCGAAGACTTGCGATCAAAGGCGCAACGGCATGGGGGTTATGGGCCCCGTCCAGCAAGATCATGGGTTTTCGAGAGATCACTTCCATCCGACCAGGCCAGACAACCTGACGCAAAGCCTTATCTACCAACTCTTTTGACAAGAGTTCACGCCCTTCTCTTTCAAAAAGCACATCACAGATACTGATAGCAAGAGCTGCATTTCTGGCCTGGTGATGACCTAAGAGTGCTACTTGATAAGAAGCTGTTTCTCTTTTGGAACTGTGATAAGAAAAGGATTGGCCCGATAGATAAGAGGCTTCTAGCTCAACTTGGTAATCTCTGTCATAGGCTGTTATCGGTGCCTGCTCTTGAATCGCAATGCCTTCAATGACTTGGCTAGCTTCTGCTTCTAATTTCCCTAGAACCAGAGGAATTCCTGGCTTAATGATACCTGCCTTTTCACGGGCAATGGAAGCCAGATCTGGCCCAAGAAGAGCAACATGGTCCAAGCCAATCGATGTGATCGCAGTCAGAACGGGCTGGCAGACGTTGGTACTGTCTAGTCGTCCCCCCATACCGACTTCCATAATCACATAATCCAGCTCCTCATGAGCAAAATAATCATAGGCGACCGCCGTCATCACTTCAAATTCCGTCAAACCTTGAAAGATGTCTCTTGATTCTTCAGCTTCCAAGAGCCGTTGGTAGCTATCCAGATAGGTTTGCAGGTCTTGATCTGAAATGGCTTCGCCATTAATGGTGATCTGGTCATTGTAATGGATCAGATAAGGAGAGGTAAAGACTCCAACGCGTAAACCTGCCTGCCTCAAAAGTTGGGACAAGGTAGCAATGGTAGATCCCTTGCCATTAGTCCCCGCAACATGAATGACCCGACAGTCTAGGTGAGGATTTCCTCTCAACGCCAAGAGAGCTTCCATGCGCTCCAAGCCGAAATGTGGATCTTGGGAACGATAGGCTTCTAGCCAACGAAGATCCAACTGATGTTCTTTTGTCTTCATTTACTTGTATTGTTTTAAATTAGTATCTGCTGCCTCTTGGGCTTGGAAAATGGCTTGGCCCAGACTGGCTGCCATCTTGTGTAGGGGAATATCATGCACCCGCACCACTTCGACTCCTTGACTGGCTGCAATACTCGTCAAATGGCTCGAAGCCAGGTCCCGATTCCAAAAACCAGTCTCCGTTGCAGGATCTGTCTCAAATCCAGCTTCTTCAATAATATTGACCACAAAACGTTTGCGGGAGACCCCTAGAAAGATCGGATAACCTTTTTGGTGGATGGTTTCAAGCTCTTGTAATAAGAGTAAGTTCTCGCGCTTGGTCAAACCAAAGCCGATACCAGGATCTAGCATGATCCGTTCCGCCTGGACACCGGCTTCTTTTGCGACCGCAAGCGAGCGGTCAAAGAAGGTCCACATCACGTCTTGAATCGGTTCTTGAGCCATTGTTTGAAGCTCTGCTTCTGTAAAAGCTGGTTCAAAACCAAAAGTTGGAAAAATAGTGGAACTTGGATGATGCGGTCTTGCCATCACTGGATTAAACATGAGAACTGCGCTGGCTTCATGCTCTGCAACCACAGTAGCCATCTTAGAATCTCCAAGAAAACCAGTAATATCATTGACAATATCGGCTCCAGCTTCCAGCGCTGCCGCCGCCACCTGGGACTTCCAGGTATCCACTGATATCAAGACATCACTTTCTTTCCGAATGGCTTTAATCACTGGAACCACGCGGTCAATCTCTTCTTGGATCTCCACATAATGACTTCCTGGTCTGGTTGATTCTCCTCCGATATCGAGGATCTGAGCTCCTTCTTGGATCAGTTTTCTCGCCTGCTGCAAGGCTACATCCACACTCGTATACTTACCGCCATCAGAAAATGAATCCGGAGTGACATTTAAGATCCCACAAAGAAGGGTCCCTTGGCCACTCAGCCATTTTTTATCAATCATTTTCGTTCTCCTTTGATTCCCTTCCTACAGCATGATTGCGAATAAAAGAGGCTAGAACAAGTGTTCTAAACCTCTGAGTCTACTCTCCATACGGATTTCTGATTTTTTCTGACCTTCTGTAAGAAGGTTCTGCATCAAAACTCATTGGTACCTACCATTTTATCATAATTTATCATGGAAGAAAACTCTCGATACCGGCAATAAACAAAGGAGGAATACAGCTGGATAATAATAAGCCAGCGCATTCAAGGTCATGTGAAGGCAAATGCTATATTCGATCCGCTTGTAGCGATAAGCCACCCAAGTTAAGATCAAGGACATGCCTCCGTAAGCTACCCATTCCCCTAGGGTACTCGGTCCATGCAAGTACGTAAAAAAGAGAGCACCAGCTAGGTAACCGATTGGTTCTGCCCCTCGAAAGATCAAACGAGGGATGATGGCCCGACAGAGCAGCTCTTCTAGAATCGGAGCAACAAGGATCACGACCATTCCCATAGCAAGAAAAGGAGCATGAGATTGCAGTTCATTCAGAGCCGCTTGGTTTGCCGTCGTACCACCTGCCTCTTGTTTCAACAAGGGATAGGCGAGCAGGTTATTAGCCATCAACAAGAGAAGAAAAAGAAAATTTCTCCCCAAAGACGGCCAGGTTATAACCCGAGCATCTAAGTTCTCCAGAGGGCTCTTTTTGATGACTATATAAAAAATAAATAGCACCGCCACTGTCACCAAGAGAGTGAGGATAGTGACCCACCTTGCATCCATTCCTTCTTGAAGGGAATAAACCATGGTGATGAGGGGGAATTGTGAGAGAAAGAATAAGGGCACAAAAAGAAGGAGCCAGAGGGCATTCTTACATAATGGGTGCTTTCGAACAAATGACTGTATATTTTTCAATGGACAACCTCTTTCTTGTATAAAATAAGAAGACTGGGGCTTTCGCCTCCAGCCTTCTCTCTTTATTACAGTTTACTGATTTTTGAAACGTTCAACGTCACGCGCAATCACCAACTCTTCATCCGTTGGAATCACCAATACCTTCACACGGGAATCATCTGTGGAAATATCTCCGACAACTCCAAAGACGTTCTTTTCAGGGTCGACCTTGCAGCCAAACCAGCTGATTCCATTGATAATAGAAGAACGAACGTTTACTGCATTTTCACCGATTCCTGCTGTAAAGATGATGGCATCTGCACCATTCAAGACAGCCAAGTATTGACCGATGTATTTTTGCAAACGATCGATAAAGATATCGTAAGCCAATTTGGCTTTTTCGTCTCCATTATGCATCGCTGTATGAATATCCCGCATGTCACTAGAAGATCCAGAAACACCCAGAAGACCTGATTCACGATTGAGGATGCGGCTAATATCTTCAGGCTTACTGAAATCCTCTGTATGTTCCATCAAGTAAGGAATAATCGCTGGATCAAGATCCCCTGTACGGGTTCCCATCATGACACCACCTAGAGGGGTGAAGCCCATTGAGGTATCGACAGAGATTCCCTTGTCAACCGCTGTAACAGATACACCATTTCCAACGTGGCAGGTGATCAATTTCAATTCTTCTAATGGTTTTCCAAGAAGTTTAGCAGCTTCACCAGCTACATACTGATGACTGGTTCCATGAGCGCCATATTTACGAACCTTATTTTCTGTGTAATATTTAGTTGGAAGAGGGTAACGATAAGCTTTTTCCGGCATGGTTGTATGGAAAGAAGTATCAAATACCACAACACTGGTAATATTTGGACAAATCTCTCTAAAGGCACGAATTCCAGCTGCATTTGCAGGATTATGAAGAGGTGCTAACAAAGACAATTCTTCTACTTTTCGAAGGACTTCGTCATCTACCAAGGCAGAATCCTTGAAGTATTCTCCACCAGCAACGACGCGGTGGCCCACACCTGTAATCTCATCGTAGGATTTGATAATATCAAAGCGAATCAAATCATCCAACAAAATTTTTACAGCTTGTGTATGGTCCTGGATATCTAATACTTGTTTTTCAGAGCGTCCATCAAATTTAACAGTTGAAATAGAATCCTTCAAACCGATCCGTTCAATCAACCCTTTTGCAAGAACAGTTTCCTCTGGCATTTGGTACAATTGCCATTTCAAACTAGAGCTTCCTGCATTAATAGAAATTGTTTTCGACATATATTCACCTCATTAAGCGTTTTCACTTCCTCTATTATATCAGATCTTTGATCAAATTTCACTATCCTTTAACCAGTTTTGGAAACTTTCCATAAAGTGAACCACCTGGTCTTGATCCTGGAGATCGGTAAAAGGATAGACAAAGGGCTGAACAGACTCTTCTTCTTGTTTTCGTAGGACGAAAATCGTCTTAGCATATGCCGGATTTGAAAAAAGAGATTCTGGCAAGGTCAGCATGGCAAGGAGTTGAGCCTTGTCTGTTAGCCAAGCTTTCAACAGATCACTCTGAGAGCTCGTCAAGAGGTTGTTTGGAGCTAAAAAGATGGCTACTCCTTGAGGTTTCAGGTATTTCAGAGCCTGTTCCATCATAAGGTGATGAGCATAGGTATGGCCTTCGGAGCTCGCTACCTGATAGCGCTGTGCAATCGCATCATCTGGATAATAACCAATTGGAAGATCACTGACGATCAAGTCACTTTCTTTCAAAACTTGTGGGCGAACCGCATCGCCTTGTGCAAAGACAACACTGGACTCCATCACATCTGCGATACTAGCAGATAGATCAATCAAGAGATCATCTACTTCCAATCCTAAGTAATCAATCGTGAGACGGCTATTGTTGACAATAGTCTCAGCGAGATTTCCGGTTCCACTTCCCACTTCTAAGACATCCAGTTGGTCGCTTTTAGCCAACTGATCGATCAAAAATGTAATGATAAAACCAATCGCATCTGGTGTGAACTGGTGATTCGCTTGTAAAGGCTCTGTCTGAGCAGCTTTCATAAAAAGGAATTGGTAGGCTCTGCGCCATTCTTCCTTACTCAAACCTAGTTCTTTTAATTTTTTGCTATTGTTTTTAACAATGTCTAGATCTGTCTTGCCATCCAAATACATGGCATTTTGTTCAATCAAGGCGTCATAAAAGTTGGTCGACAATTCATTTTGAATACTTTGAGTGTTTTCTAATAGATAGGTATAGGCTTGTTCAATTTTTTCGAAATTCATGTTTTCCTCCGCACCCTATCATACCAAAAATTAGTCTTTTTCGCTATTTTCTGATGGCTCCTTGGTCTCATTTGAAGTCTCTTCAGAAGGCTTTTCGCTCCCTGTCTGCTCTTTATCTTTCTGCGTCTTCTTCTTTTCTTTTTTAGCTTTCTTGCTTTCTTTTTCTTCCCTCACAGGAAGGACAAACTCATAGCTTTCGCCATCCATCTTAGCCTGAGCATGAAGAAAATCAGTGTCCTGCTGTAGCTGAACAACTCCAGATTTTAAATGAATCTCTGATGTCTTCTCATCACTCTTTCTCTTTTCAAGAGCCATTTGCACCAAAGCATAGGCCCGAAGGCGATCTTGACTCGTCTTTAAGATCCGTCTCTCCGCAACCTGACGGTGCAGGTAAAACTGAAGTAAGAGACTAAAAATCGCTGCCATCAAGAGGGCGTAGAGCAAGACACCAGCCTTAACTTTTTTCATTTTGCATCGCTGGTACCACATGGTAGACATACTCCCTTTCTAGACCTTCTTCGAAATTCAACCGCAGATGAATCAACTCTCCCTCCTGCCAAATTTGGCTAGAGCGAACCCCTGAAATCATAGGCTGATAGCCCCTGCCCTTATCATCTGTTTTTCGGATATCATCTCCTTTAGATTGACCAATGGCAATTGGTTTTTGATCCTGAACCAAGTAGATATGATTGTCCGCTACTTTTTCAAAATGGCTCCGATCCAATTCCACCTGCAATTGTTGCTGAAAAAGTATCCATTCTTCCTGCTTTTGATGCGCCTGGTAGTCCAATTCAGCATGCAGGAGCTTGGTCAAGCCTTGAAAGACCAACACACCCCCACTGAGCACCAAGAGAGCGACCAAGGCTTCGAGCAGGGTAAAGGCCTTGACCTTTCCTTTATTCCACATGCAGCACCACCTTTCCTTGATGATAGACCGTGAGTTGATCGGCATCTTTTTCGACTTGAACCTGAATACCATTGGCCTCTAGATGATTTTGCCCTGTCTGAAGCGCCATTTGAGCGACAGATAAGACCTCTACCTCTTTGAAATCCGCTAGTCGCTCCTTGCGCGAACGCCGGATCTCCCCTAACAATAAGGTCGTAATCATGGCAAATAAACCCAAGGCTACCAAAGATTCTATGAGAATACTAGCGGGAACGGATGCTTTTTTTAATTTTCCCATTTCCAAGCGACAGTTGATAGGTCACCACTCCTCTCTGTGTCTGAAAGTGAACATTGGCCAGGGATGAATTGCCACCTGCTCGGTCTAAACGAATAGTTTTAGGATCTTGCAAAATGACAGAATCAGGAATCTCCACCGTCTGGTAAGGCGTTTGAATCTTCCTTGCAGTCACTTCAACATCCAATTCCGTTTGCCTTGCCAGCGCTATTTTCTGGCTTTCTTGATAGAGGTGTTCAAACTCTGCAAAAAATACTTTTTCTTCCACCTGCTGAAAGCTCGTCTTGATCGATCCCGATAAGCCCAGATAGATAAAACTGACGATCATCAAGGTCAGAAGAGTCTCCACCAAGGTGAAGGCCTTAATCTGCAACCGCACGAGTTTCTCCACTATTTTTCGCATAATAGGCACGGTAGGACTCTGCTTGTTTGTTGGTAATATTTCCATCAGCAATCAGCTTTGCTAGAGTAGCTTGGTCATTGGTATGATTGAGCTCGTACAATTCAGCCTGGCTTTCGACCACCTTCACAACCGCTGCATTTCCTGTCTCCTTCACGGAGTCTTTTTGCTTGGTCAAATTCGGCACAAAGAGCAATAAAAGCACACTGATGATCAATAAGACCACCAACATTTCAATAAGTGTAAAGGCTTTAACCTGATAGGTTTTTAATTTTTTCATAAATGAACCTCCATATTTTGATAAATCGGCAGCAACATGGCTGCATAGAGTAACACAATCACAAGAGCCACAAAGACAAACACCAAGGGTTGTATCACATTCATGGCCTTGTGAACCTGACGAAAGAAATCTTCCCATGTTTTTTCAGCGTAGATCTCTAACTCACTTCCGAGCTTTGATTTGACTTCACCATATTCAATCATAAGGGGCAATTCTTTTTTGAAAAAAGGATACCCCCTGACCGTTTCTGAAAAGGACTGGCCACGATCTAAAGAAAGAGCTAAGTCCCTCCCAATTTCTTGAAAAAGCTGGGATTTTTGCTCCTGCATCATGGAAAAAATCTGAGACAATTCCAATCCTTGCCCAATCAGATTGCCCCATTCTCTGGCATAATAGGCTGTCAAATAAGCTTGAATCATGCCTTTTCCGAAAGGCAAATGAGACAAGGTTCTAAAAACGTTGATCTTGCCCGACTTCCGATAATAGAGAAAGCCGAGTAAGAAGAAGGTCACCAGTCCCGCTCCTAAGGCCAAAAAGAGTTGGGGGAAGGAACTGATCAATTGTGTCCCAATATTTTGAGCATCCATTTGAGGGAGCAAATAATTACGCAGGCCTAGCATAATCAAAACTAAAAACCCAAGTAAGATAAGAGGATAAGTGCTCACCTCAATCAGCTTTTTCTTGACCTTGCGCATGTTTTCTAAATAAGCACTGATTTTCTTCAAGCTCAATGCAAGATTGCCATGGAGCTCAGCGAGAGACAGCTGTGTCGTCACTGCATCTGAAAAACCGATCCCCGCCATCATCTCTGAAAAACTCCGGCCCCGCGAGAGATCCTCTCGCATCTGGGAAACCAAACGACTCTCCACTAGGTGGGAGCGATCCAGAAAATCGACGATCTCAGACAGATGAAAACCACTCGAATAAAGATTCAAAAACAATTCAATAATTTGCTTTTGTTTAGCGGTAGATAATTTTTTCGGCTTGGGCCTGAGCCAGCTGGATATATCCCGATTGAGCCAAGAGATCCATTTGTTGGTTCCAGCGGCTGGCTGAGTGCTCTTGGTAGTTTTCCGTCGCAAAATCGACCACACCTCCTCCTGCAATTAATCGTTGGTAGCAAATACCTTGTAAAACAATCTTGAGCTCTTCCTCACTCACTCCAAGTTCTAAGAGCCTCTCATAAACACCTCGAACGCTTTTCGCATGAATAGTAGAGAAGACGGTGACTCCTGTCAAACTAGCTCGTACGACCGCACGAGCTGTTTCCCTATCTCGGATCTCTCCAATAATGAGAAGGTCCGGCCGATGGCGTAAGGAGAGTTTGATCAGGTTGTCATAGGTCATGCCGATCTGGTCATTCAGCTGAAGTTGAAGCATATTGTCCTGCTTGATCTCGACAGGGTCTTCAATAGACATGACTTGCTGGTCCGCAAAGCGCTCTTGCGCCAACGCATGCATGAGAGTGGTCTTTCCCGAACCAACAGGACCTGCAAAGAGATAGAGGCCACGACCAGCCAATTTCTTCTTCAAGTCCGGCAACTGATCAAACCAAAACCGCAATTCACGTTCCTCATCATGCAAGAGCCGAATGACCAAGCTTTCATAACCACGATAATCCCCCACCGTCGACAAGCGAATCGAGACCACTCCATTCTCCAAAGGGTAATCACACGATCCTAGCTGGCTGCGCCTTTTTTCTCCCACATTCATCCCTGCTACGAACTTAAAGTGGCTGATAATAGCTGTCATCTCTTCAAAAGGGAAGGACTGCACAAAGCGCCTCTCGTCTCCCACCCTCATAAAAACTTGGTACTCCTCCTTCCGAGGAATGAAGTAAAGATCCTGAGCTTCTTCCTTTTTCCCCATACGGATCAGTTTTTTTGCAATTTCTTGAACCATAGTTCCTCCTCTCACTTATACTATTCGAAAAAGAAGACAAAAAAAGAAGACTTTCTAGATCGCTCTAGAAAATCTTCCGAATGTCTCTTATGACAGGGTTGTCCCCTTTTTTGAATCGAGTGTATATTGACAAGAACGGTGTTTGCGACTGCCTCTTTCCTTTTCGTAGCCTGGGCGGAGCTTGCTTTTAGGGATCTTGTGCTCGTCTTCTAGAAGGACAATCGAATGGAAAAACTGCACATCTTCACTGCAGTCCTCACACCACTCTTGCTCCTTGGTATCCCAAAAGATCGTCATGAGGTCACTCCGACTCTTATAACTTGGAAAATGCTCATTTAACTCCAACCATTTCTGCTTGTAGTATTTCAAAGCCTGGTAATAGTCTTCAAACTTCCGACTACTCACGATATCATCTTCCCAACCTTCTAAAAACCACCAGGGTTCACAGTCCCCGTACATTTCAATCACTCGATACATAAACTCTTCCATCCTTTGTATCCTCTATTATATAGAAAATCCTTTGAGAATAAAAGTTTTCTGCTCAGAGCATGATTTTTCAGGTAGTTTTCAGGTGATTTTCACCATTATTTTTCAAAAATAGACTGCCTAATTGCTATTGGTTCCTTTTTTCGAGAATCAAAAGAAGAGAGTCCCAACAAAATGGACAGACCATCCTGGGGAACTCTCTCTTCTCAAGTATTTAGAACAATTCAAGTGCAATCATGGTTGTCATGGTTGCATCGTAATAGTTGTTCAGAGGTAGATCTTGTGTAAAGATATACTTGTTCTGTTGCACCAACTTCAAATAGCCTTTTTCATGTTCAGAGGCATAGACAATCGGTGCCAAAAAGCTTGCTGCCTGATGATTGTTCAAGGCCTTCCCTTTCAAGTCATAACCTGCATACAGGTTTCTTTGACTCTTGAAAAAGTTAAGCATCTTTTTCACCAATTGTTGACTGGTTTTGTCCTTACTTTGAACAAGGTTGTATGGAAGGCGACAAGCGTTATACGAGTAGGCACCATCATACTTGGATTCAATCGTCTTGGGATCCGCTACGCGCGTTCCTTGCTCATCTACCCAGATGAAATCAGGTAGTAAACCTGTTTTGGTTTGGGAGCTGATCGTTTGGAGTTGCTGCAACATCTTTTCTTTGATATCCAACCACTTCGAATCTTTTGTCACTTCATAAAAGATCTGGAATTGCGCTGGCAGTGTATCAGACGTCCGCATCAAATGATAAAACTCCGAGTCCTGATTGGCCCAATTCCCCACCGTTAACACACCAGTTTCTTCATTGTAGTTGTGTGCGAGAATATCTTCTAAAATCGCTTTGGCTTGAGCCTGGTAGTCTTTAGCTTGCTTTGGCCATTGCTGAGCGGCTTTTAGAAGAGCATAGGCGATGTAGAGATCTCCATCTGTTGCATTATGATCCTCATCCTTTGCTTTCCCATTGCTGATGGTTTGTTTCCAAGACATCAATTGGGTACCTTCTAAGCGATGATTTAGATAATAGTGATAGAGTCGGTCAAAGTCTGCTTGTTGGGCTTGTCCTTTTTCGGCAGCTGCAACAGTAATGAGCATTCCATAACTTTGCGCCTCGGATAACACTACCGTTTGATTGCTATCATTGGTGGTTCGAACATAGGATTCTTTCCCTTTTGAAACAACAAAATGCTCATTCCACTGACGATAAATTCGATTTCGCATCTCCACTTTACTTCTCGTTCTCGCTAAAAACAAGGTCAAACAGAAAATGCAAAGGATGACTAGAAACCATACATATCTCATCTTTTTCGTATTCATAATCTCTCCTATCCTGCGAATCGTTTTGTTTTAACCCATTTGGTTTCTTTCCGGTGCAATAGTTTATCCATCACAATCGAAGAGATGGCATCAATCGACACAATGATAAACAGTTGAGAATAGGTGAAATAGGCAGCCAAAGCCAACCAAATTTGCTTGGTAGTGGCTTGACCAAATTGTGAGGCAAGAGCCACATTAATCTGAAGCAGGTAAAGCCCAATCATCAAGATCCAATTGAAGAGCATCAATTGCGCAATGTAGATATTTTCAGAATCAAAGGCAAATGGAATTTGCACACCTGGCACCACTGTATGGATACACATAGCCAGAATATTGGCAAAAAAGATCAAGTCCGATAAGACGATGGCCGCATTAAACCAGAAGAAGACACAGGAATAGTTGGTCACTTCTAACTTCACGCGCCAATTTCCCTTACCAAATAAATGCTTGAAGTTGGAAAGAACCACTTCATAATTCCCTTTGGCCCAACGTTTCCGTTGCATATAGTAACTCTTCAGAGTCTCTGGCTCTTGTTGGAAGGCTTCTGAATTATAGGCTAGCGCAATCAACTTCCCACTTTGCATAATCTTGAAAGAAATATCCGTATCCTCAGTCAAGGCACCGTTTTTCCATCCTCCGATACTCTTTACAAATTCGGTTTGAATAATGAAGTTAGTTCCTGGAATCCGTCCAATCTTAAAGAGATGCCACATGCCCACATGGTGGACCCGTTGGGTGACAACAATCTCTTGGTTGATACAGCGGGTCAAGAAGTTTTGATTGGCATTCCGCGTTTTATTGCGGCCGAAAGAAGCCACATGACGTTCTGGATCTTTGAGGACTTCTTTCACAAGGAAATAAAGAGCATTCTTTTCAGGCATGGCATCTGCATCATAGACGCAGATATAGTCTCCAGTCGCCATCGCCAAAGCGTCATTTAGCACACCGGCTTTCCCACCTGTTCCACTTCGATTGATAATGGTCAAATCCCGTCCTGCATACTCTGGCAATGCTTTAACCGCCAAACACTCTTCATAGGTGCGATCGGAACAATTATCCGCAAAGAGCAGTAATTCAACACGATCATGTGGGTAGTTCATATCAAGGATCGCTTTGGCTGTTTGTGCAATGACCACATCCTCATTATGGGCGGGTACGACGATCGTTACTTTTGGATAATAAGGGAGCGGATCCGTATTAACACGAAAATCACTGTGTTTAAACCAAAAATGAACGGCTGAAAAGAGGATTACTAAGCCCCAGGCTAAGGATAACCAAATCGAAATCAAGGCAATAATCATCACAATTTGACTAATCATGGTCCACCGCCTTAAAATTTTTATTGACACGGTGGTAAATCACCGTATAAGCTACAAATAATACAATAAAGCACAAGGCAAAAAATACACTGATGCCTACAGCTATATTAAAAAATATATTTGTAAGAGACATGTTTTCCTCCTAATATTCCACAATAATATCTGTTTCAAGTTGACGTTTTAAGTAACGAATCATTTCTTTATAGCGATGGTATTTGGTTCGATTGGATTGATCCACTACAAGAAATCCTGACTGAAATTGGATGCCCTGAACCCCATCTTCTCCTTGGAACACCAGACTTTCCAACTGTGGTTTTAAGACCGTCATATAATCGCTCTTCAGATCCCGCTCGCTATCAGAAGATAAGATCAAGAAATTACCGTCTGATACATAATACAAGCTTTCATTTGGCTTCAGATGATGCGTTAACAAATAGTTGATTTGGTTCAAGGTCCGATTGTACTCTCTCGGTTGCAATTGGAAGAACAATTCCTCGTGCGACCAGTGAATGAGTAAGGCCTGAATTGTATCATTGGTTTGTCCGCCATAAGAAGCGATGCGGTTGCGATAATCTGCGTAAGCTTCTGGCTCTTGATCCTTCACTTTTGCAATCTCTTTAAAGAGGTGATAGCGAATTCGGGTCAAGATTCCAATCAAGATTGGAAAACTAAAGAGCAAGAGCAAGGCTTGATGAAATGGGATATAGACAACACCCGCCACCAAAAAGACAATCCCAAGGGCAAATGACAACAGGATGGTCCATGTCAACAATAAATCCGATAAAACAATAGCAGAAAATAATCCTAAAACAAAGAACAATCCTTCCTCAATCAGAATCTCTCTTGCAAAAAACAAGCAGTAAAGTAAAAGAAGTACTTCGAAAACAATCAAAATCAGCAACCATCTACTTAACTTTTCCGTTTTTTTCATTTATTCTTTCTCTCCCTCATGAAATTCTTCGGCAGCCTCTCCCTGGCCAAAGTAATGTTTAATGGCTTGTACGATTCGCTCAGAAGCTCTTCCATCCCCATAAGGATTTCGGGCATTTGCCATTTGAAGATACAGGCTTTCGTTGGTTAAGAGCTCTGTCATCGTCGTTTTGACGACGGCAGGATCCGTTCCAACTAATTTCAAAGTTCCCGCTTTGACCCCTTCTGGGCGTTCCGTTGTATCGCGTAATACCAATACCGGTTTTCCTAATGATGGCGCCTCCTCTTGCACCCCACCTGAATCCGACATGATAAAGTAACTTCTCGAAGCTAAGTTGTGGAAATCTAGTACATCTAGAGGCTCAATGAGGTGGATCCGATCATGATCTCCTAATAGATCGTTTGCTGCCTCTTGGACCGCTGGACTAAGATGCACTGGGTAAACCACTTCAATAGTCGGTTCTTGATCCACCATTTCTCTCAGAGCCCCAAAGACCGCTCGCATGGGTTGGCCTTGATTTTCTCTTCGATGCATGGTGACCAGGATGACTTTTTTAGCTGGATCTAATTGATCTAACACTTCGTGGTGATAATCCTCTTGAACCGTGAGTTTCAGTGCATCGATGGCAGTATTTCCTGTCACCACAATAGAGGATTCCGGATGATTTTCTTTTAAGAGATTGGCCTTACTTTCGCCCGTTGGCGCAAAATACAGATCCGCTAAATCATCCGTCATTTGACGGTTCATCTCTTCTGGATATGGAGAATATTTATCAAAGGTTCTCAAACCAGCTTCGACGTGACCAATGCGGACTTGATTGTAAAAGGCAACCAGACTCGCTGCAAAGGTAGTAGTCGTATCTCCATGGACGAGCACCATATCCGGCTTTTCTTTTTTGATAACTGGATCTAATTGATTCAGGATTTTAGAAGTAATGTCCAATAAGGTCTGGTTTTTCCCCATAATATCCAAATCGTAATCAGGTACGATGTTAAAGGTTTCTAAGACTTGGTCCAGCATTTGACGATGCTGGGCAGTGACCACCGTAATGGTCTCAATAACCTCCTTTTGTTTTTGCAACTCCAACACCAAAGGGGCCATTTTAATGGCCTCCGGTCGCGTCCCAAACACAACCATAATTTTCAATTTTCCCATAAACTTCCCCCGTCGACATGCATGTAATTCGACATTTTTTTAATTTGTGTACATCTTTTTTCATTCTACCGCCAATGACTTGAATTGTCAAACCGATTTTGGGTTTTATAAAGAAATTACTAATAGTTAGTCATTTTATTATTTTGAAGTTTAGAATACATATCCATTTTATCACTAATTGTAAGCAAATAAGACATTGCTTTTTACGGGCTAATATTTTTGGTAAAAAAATAATTCAATAATTATACAATTATTTTTCAAATAATAAATTTTTATAATTTTTTCAAAAAAAAGCCGGAACTTGTAGTTCCGACTAATTTTCTTATTCTTCTACGACTTCAGCTGTTTGAACTTCATCAACTGTTCCATCTGTTAATGGCACTTCTTCGATAATTTCAACTTCATTAATCGCTTGTGGTTCCAAGTTACGGTAACGAGCCATACCTGTACCTGCAGGAATAATCTTACCAATGATAACATTTTCCTTAAGTCCAAGGAGATGGTCTTTCTTACCACGGATCGCTGCGTCTGTAAGAACACGAGTTGTTTCCTGGAAGGAAGCCGCAGACAAGAAACTGTTGGTTTCAAGAGAGGCTTTGGTGATTCCCATAAGGACTGGACGAGCAGTCGCAGGAACTCCACCAGAGATAAGGACATCCTTATTAGCATCTGTAAAGTCTGTAATGTCCATAAGCGTACCCATGAGAAGGTCTGTATCTCCTGGATCCATGACACGTACTTTACGGATCATTTGACGAACCATTACCTCGATGTGTTTGTCGCCGATTTCTACCCCTTGGCTACGGTATACCTTTTGTACTTCCGCAAGAAGGTAAGTTTCAACAGACAAGACATCACGAACGGCAAGGAGACGTTTTGGTTGGATAGACCCTTCTGTCAGAGCCGCACCACGAGAGACTTGATCTCCTACTTCGACTTTCATACGAGCAGTGTAAGGGACAACGTATTCACCCTCACCAGTTGCTCCGCTAACAAAGACTTTCTTGGTCCGTGTAGAAGCATCTTCTTCAATGGCTGTGACTTCCCCTTTGACCTCAGTGATGACCGCTTCCCCTTTTGGATTGCGGGCTTCAAAGATTTCTTGGACACGAGGAAGACCTTGCGTGATATCGGTATTTGAGGCAACCCCACCCGTGTGGAAGGTACGCATGGTCAACTGTGTACCAGGTTCCCCGATAGATTGGGCAGCGATGGTTCCGACTGCTTCACCCACTTCAACCGCATCACCAGTTGCCAAGTTGATACCATAACAGTGACGGCAGACACCATGGCGAGTGTTACATGTAAAGACAGAGCGGATAGTGACTTCTTCCACACCAGCATTAACAATTTCACGTGCTAGGTCTTCTGAAATCAAGGTATCTGGACCAACGATAACTTCACCTGTTTCAGGATGTTTAACAGATTTCTTGGTATAACGACCAGTCAAGCGTTCTTCGAGTGGCTCGATCATTTCCTTACCATCAGTAATGGCACGGATCACAAGTCCACGGTCTGTTCCACAGTCATCTTCACGGATAATGACGTCTTGGGCCACGTCAACCAAACGACGAGTCAAGTAACCTGAGTCGGCTGTCTTAAGGGCCGTATCGGTCATCCCTTTACGGGCACCGTGAGTTGAGAAGAACATTTCGAGTACTGACAAACCTTCGCGGAAGTTTGAAAGGATTGGCAATTCCATGATCCGTCCGTTTGGAGCGGCCATCAAACCACGCATACCGGCAAGTTGCGAGAAGTTTGAGATGTTACCACGGGCTCCAGAGTCCATCATCATAACGATTGGGTTCTTCGGATCTTGGTTATCCACCAAGCGTTTTTCCAATTTCTCACGAGCTGCACGCCATTCAGCTGTAACGGCATTGTAGCGTTCGTCATCCGTGATCAAACCACGACGGAATTGTTTCGTGATTTGTTCCACACGTTTGTGAGATTCTTCAATGATTTCTGCCTTGTCTTCAACGACCGGAATATCGGCAATCCCCACTGTCAAACCAGCAAGGGTTGAATGATGGTAACCTAAGTCTTTCAAGCGGTCCAAGAAAGCAGACGTTTCAGTTGTACGGAAACGTTTGAAGATTTCGGCGATGATATTTCCAAGATTTTTCTTCTTGAATGGAACGTTTAATTCTAATTTCTCAATCGCTGATTTGACATCTTGACCAGGCTCCAAGAAATACTTAGCTGGAACGCCTTCTGTCAAGTTGGCATTATTTGGCTCTTGAAGGTATGGAAGTTCTGCAGGCATGATATCGTTAAAGAGAATCTTACCAACAGTTGTCAAGAGAATCTTGTGTTGTTGTGCTTCTGTCCATGGTTTGTTCAAGCTATCGGTCGCAATTCCGACACGAGTATGCAAGTGAACATAGCCATTGCGAAGGGCCATGACCGCTTCATCACGGTCTTTAAAGACCATTCCTTCACCTTCACGACCAGCTTCTTCCATCGTGAGGTAGTAGTTCCCCAATACCATATCCTGTGATGGCGTAACGACTGGTTTACCATCTTTAGGGTTCAAGATATGCTCAGCAGCCAACATCAAGATACGAGCTTCTGCTTGAGCTTCTTCTGAAAGCGGTACGTGGATGGCCATTTGGTCTCCATCGAAGTCGGCATTGTAGGCTTCACAGACAAGGGGGTGCAAGCGAAGGGCTTTCCCATCAATCAAGACAGGTTCAAAGGCTTGGATCCCCAAACGGTGAAGGGTCGGTGCGCGGTTCAAGAGAACTGGGTGTTCTTTGATCACTTCTTCCAAGATATCCCAGATACGTTCATCTCCGCGTTCGACCAAGCGTTTTGCAGCTTTGACGTTTTGCACGATATCACGCGCAACGATTTCACGCATCACGAATGGTTTAAAGAGCTCAATGGCCATTTCACGTGGCACACCACATTGGTACATCTTCAGAGTTGGACCAACGGCGATAACGGAACGTCCTGAGAAGTCCACCCGTTTACCAAGCAAGTTTTGACGGAAGCGTCCTTGTTTCCCTTTGAGCATGTGGCTCAATGATTTGAGTGGACGGCTACCTGGTCCTGTGATTGGACGACCACGACGACCGTTGTCGATCAAAGCGTCAACCGCTTCTTGGAGCATCCGTTTTTCGTTTTGCACGATGATACCAGGGGCATTCAACTCCAACAAACGAGCCAAACGGTTGTTCCGGTTGATCACACGACGATAAAGGTCATTCAAGTCAGAGGCAGCAAAACGGCCACCATCCAATTGGACCATCGGACGAAGATCTGGTGGAATAACGGGAAGGATGTTGAGAACCATCCATTCTGGTTTGTTGCCAGATTTGTAGAAGGCATCCAAGACATCCAAACGACGAACAGCCTTCACACGTTTTTGACCAGTTGCAGTCTTCAATTCTTCTTTCAAGAGAGCAATTTCAGCTTCCAAATCCACTTGTTTCAAGAGGTCTTGGATCGCTTCTGCACCCATCTTAGCCACAAAGGAACCTGGTCCGTATTCACGCAAGCGTTCACGGTATTCACGTTCCGTCATGATGGATTTGTGCTCAAGTGGTGTATCTTTTGGATCGATGACCACATAAGCTGCGAAGTAAATGACTTCTTCAAGGGCACGAGGGCTCATATCCAAGGTCAATCCCATACGAGAAGGGATGCCTTTGAAGTACCAGATGTGTGATACAGGCGCTTTCAACTCGATGTGTCCCATACGTTCACGACGAACCTTGGCACGTGTTACTTCAACCCCACAGCGGTCACAAACGATCCCTTTGTAACGGATCCGTTTGTATTTCCCACACGCACATTCCCAGTCTTTTGTAGGTCCAAAGATGACTTCATCAAAGAGACCTTCACGTTCTGGTTTCAATGTGCGGTAGTTGATTGTTTCAGGTTTCTTGACCTCTCCATAAGACCATGAACGGACCTTGCTTGGAGAAGCTAGGGTGATTTGCATACTTTTAAAACGATTTACATCAACCACTATTTCTTACCTTTCCTTGTTTTCATACTTGTTTCATTTGGATACAGCTTAGGTGGGGGGAAGAAAGGAAACTTTCTTGCCACCTCCTTGTATCTGTATCTTGTTATCGAATCATCCTGTCAGAAGCATTGGTTTCTTACAAGACAATCATTTTTACTGATTATTTTTCTGATTCTTCAGCATCAAAGGCTGCTTTTGCTTCCTTGGCTGCTTTTTCACGTGCTTTTTCAAGGTCATCCACATGAATCACATCATCGTCTTCCCCTTCATCGAGGTCACGAAGTTCCACTTCTTGATCATCTTCGTCCAAGACACGCATGTCAAGACCAAGAGATTGCAATTCTTTGACAAGAACGCGGAAGGATTCTGGTACACCTGGTTTTGGAATTGGTTTACCTTTGGTAATTGCTTCATAAGCTTTCAAACGTCCGTTGACATCATCTGACTTGTAGGTCAAGATTTCTTGAAGGACATTTGATGCACCATAAGCCTCAAGGGCCCACACTTCCATTTCCCCGAAACGTTGTCCACCAAACTGAGCTTTTCCTCCGAGTGGTTGTTGGGTAACCATTGAGTATGGTCCGACTGAACGGGCATGGAGTTTATCATCAACCATGTGGTGAAGCTTGATCATGTACATGACACCGACAGAAACACGGTTGTCAAACGGCTCACCTGTACGTCCATCGTAAAGAATCGTCTTGGCATCACTATCCATACCAGCTTCTTTCACAGTATCCCAGAGGTCTTCTGAGCTTGCTCCGTCAAAGACTGGTGTTGCGATGTGAATACCCAAGTTACGAGCGGCCATACCAAGGTGAAGTTCCATAACCTGACCGATATTCATACGTGATGGCACCCCAAGAGGGTTCAACATGATATCAACCGGTGTACCGTCTGGAAGGTAAGGCATATCTTCAACCGGAACAATACGAGACACAACCCCTTTGTTTCCGTGACGACCGGCCATCTTATCTCCGACGCGGATCTTGCGTTTTTGTGCGATGTAAACACGAACCAACATGTTGACACCCGATTGCAATTCATCTCCGTTTGCACGCGTAAAGATCTTAACATCGCGAACGACTCCATCTCCACCGTGAGGTACACGAAGAGAAGTATCTCGCACTTCACGAGATTTATCTCCAAAGATCGCGTGAAGGAGACGTTCTTCAGCAGAAAGGTCTTTTTCACCCTTCGGTGTGACCTTACCGACAAGGATATCGCCTTCTTTTACTTCTGCACCAATACGGATAATACCTGTTTCATCCAAGTCACGAAGAGCATCTTCCCCAACGTTTGGAATTTCACGGGTAATTTCTTCAGGGCCTAACTTGGTATCGCGTGTTTCTGATTCGAATTCTTCCAAGTGAACAGATGTGTAAACATCTTCTTTCACCAAGCGTTCGCTCATGATAACGGCATCCTCGAAGTTATACCCTTCCCATGTCATGTAAGCGACGATTGGGTTTTGACCAAGGGCCATTTCCCCTTTTTCCATCGATGGACCGTCAGCGATAAAGTCGCCTTTTTCAACGACATCGCCAACTTTTACAAGGGTACGTTGGTTGTAAGCAGTACCTGAGTTTGAACGACGGAATTTTTGGACGTGATAGACATCAAGAGATCCATCTTCCCGACGAACTTCTACCTTGTCCGCATCCGCATAAGTAACTTTACCATCGTGTTGAGCAATGACTGCAGCTCCTGAGTCATGGGCTGCTTGGTATTCCATACCAGTACCCACATAAGGGGCTTTTGGATCGATCAATGGCACAGCCTGACGTTGCATGTTGGCACCCATGAGGGCACGGTTGGAGTCATCGTTTTCCAAGAAAGGAATACATGCTGTGGCAACGGCAACTACTTGTTTTGGAGATACGTCCATGTAGTCGACTTGATCAGATGGGAATTCTTGGTTGTTACCACGGTGACGTCCCATAACGATTGGCTCAGCAAAGCCACCTTTTTCGTTCAACTTAGAGTTAGCCTGAGCGACGATGTACTCATCTTCTTCATCGGCTGTCAACCAAACGATTTCGTTGGTGACTACACCTTTTTCCCGGTCCACTTTACGGTATGGCGTTTGGATGAAGCCATATTTGTTCAAGTGTCCGTAAGATGACAAGTTGTTGATCAAACCGATGTTTGGTCCTTCAGGTGTTTCGATTGGACACATACGACCATAGTGGGTATAGTGCACGTCACGCACTTCATATCCGGCACGGTCACGTGTCAAACCACCAGGCCCTAAGGCAGACAAACGACGTTTGTGAGACAACTCAGAAAGTGGGTTGTGTTGGTCCATGAACTGTGACAACTGTGAAGATCCAAAGAATTCTTTAATTGCTGCAGTTACTGGGCGGATGTTGATGATTTGTTGTGGTGTCAAGACATCGTTATCTTGTACAGACATCCGTTCGCGAACGTTTCGTTCCATCCGTGAAAGTCCAAGACGCACTTGGTTGGCAAGCAATTCACCAACGGCACGAATCCGACGGTTTCCAAGGTGGTCGATATCATCCACGCGGCCAATACCTTCTGCAAGGTTCAAGAAATAGCTCATTTCTGCCAAGATGTCAGCTGGAGTCACAATCCGTACTTTGTCAGATGGGTTAGCATTTCCGATGATGGTGACAACACGGTCTGGATCTGTCGGAGCGACAACTTTGAATTTTTGCAATTCTACTGGCTCTGTCAAAACAGCAGCATCATTTGGAATGTAGGTGATTTTGTTCAAACCGTTATCCAATTGTTCTGAGATGCTGTCGATCACATCGCGCGTCATGACAGTACCAGCTTCTACAAGGATTTCCCCTGTTTCAGCATCTACCAATGGTTCTGCGATTGTTTGGTTCAACAAGCGATTCTTGATATTGAGTTTCTTGTTGATCTTGTAGCGACCAACTGGTGCCAAGTCATAACGACGTGGATCAAAGAAACGAGCTACCAACAAGCTACGTGAGCTTTCCGCTGTTTTTGGTTCACCTGGACGAAGACGCTCGTAGATTTCTTTGAGGGCTTCATCTGTCCGTGAATCCATTGGATTTTTGTGGATATCTTTTTCAATGGTATTGCGAACCAATTCGCTGTCCCCAAAGATATCGATGATTTCATCATCTCCAGAGAATCCAAGAGCACGCACAAGCGTTGTAAATGGAATCTTACGTGTGCGGTCGATACGTGTGTAAGCAATGTCTTTTGAGTCAGTTTCAAGCTCTAACCAAGCCCCACGGTTAGGGATAACAGTTGATCCATAACCAACCTTACCATTCTTGTCCACCTTATCATTGAAGTAGACACCTGGTGAGCGGACCAACTGAGATACGATAATCCGTTCTCCACCATTGATGATGAAAGTTCCCATCTCCGTCATGATTGGGAAATCACCAAAGAAAACTTCTTGGGTCTTGATTTCACCTGTTTCTTTGTTGACCAAACGGAAGGTCACAAAGATTGGTGCTGAGTAGCTGGCATCGTGGATGCGCGCTTCTTCAAGCGAATACTTAGGTTCGCGGATTTCATAACCCACAAATTCCAATTCCATTGTATCCGTGAAGTTTGAGATAGGAAGCACATCTTCAAATACTTCCTTCAAGCCATGATCCAAGAAATCTTTGAATGAGTCTGTCTGGATTTCAATCAAGTTTGGTAAATCAAGAACCTCTTTGATTCTTGAAAAACTACGACGGGTCCGATGTTTCCCGTATTGAACGTCATGTCCTGCCAAAGTTTTTAGCTCCTTTTTCCATACTAGGATAGCTTGGTAAAATGACTTTCACCACCTATCCGGTTTTAACTACAATTGTGTGATTTGCATCACGTGAAGAGCTGTCTCTTCACCTCATTCGTCGCTTTTTGTAATTTTTAGAAAAATTAAATTTGTGTAACAAACTAGGATTTTTCTGAAAAATAGGCACAAAAAGAGCAGCTAAATCGACTTATTCAAGTAAGATTTAACTGCTGTAAGCTCTTATTTGGACAATATTTCAAATAAAGCACACGACAAATTAGTTGTCACTATTATACCGTTTTTTGCTCCAAAAATCAAGGCTTTCTCTAGGTTTTCTACTAGATCCGACTAGCGTCGATTGCCACGATTTGAGCTGTTTCGATTTGAACTATTGCTTGATGAACTATTGGTTGTCGAATTGTTCTTATTATTCGACTGATTTCCACTGCTATTACCCAGAATCGCTGCCCAAGCACTTTGATAATCGCTATCCGATCCCCCGATGGCAAAGTGGTATTGAGTAGTTGGCGCTCCGTTTTTAGCCCAAAGACTCGTCACCGTTTGACCGCTCACATCGATATCCCGGCCATTGACATTGACGCGGCCCGGTCTTTCACCCGTCGATTTGAGCACTTCAGAACGGATCACACTCTTATCGAGAGTGAATTTATCCTGAATTCCAAAGAGACTTGGATCTGCTTGGTAGATCGCATTCGCTAACTGCGCCATGTATTGGGCATTGTTGTTGTATCCAGTCAAGGTCTGCATGGAAGCATTGTTGTCATGGCCAATCCAACCTCCTAAAGAAACATTAGGGGTGGACAACATGAGCCACATATCTCCATTTGAGTTAGTGGTACCGGTTTTTCCAATCCAGTCTGCACCTGCCAGCGTTGGGTTGACTTGGCTAATCCGTGACTTAAAGGTCGTTGTTGCACCAGACGTAATAACCCCGCGCAAGAGATCCTGCATAATCGTTGCCGTTGCTGGAGAGTAAACACGAACAGGATCTGCCTCGTGCTTGTAAACTACATCTCCATCTCGATCAATGATTTGCTCTACCATGTAGCGTTTGAGGTAGTTCCCATTGTTAGCAATGGTTTGGAAACCATTGGTATGTTGGGCAACAGTGACCTCAATTCCTCCCCCCATCGGCAGGCTTTCAATGCCATATTCAGGGATATCATAGCCCATTTTCTTCATGTAGGATGGGACATCCACACCCTTTTCACGAAGGGTCCGGTAAGTCCAGTAAGCTGGAATATTCCATGAGGTATTGAGGGCCTCACGGAGATCCATCATCGCTGTTCCTCGGCTATCCACGTGCATGATCGGCTCACCACTTGAGAAATTAGTCGGATAGTTAGAAAGGATGCTATTGCTTCCCATCAAGCCTTGGTCGATGCCAATCCCATAGGCCAACAGCGGCTTGATAGTAGACCCTGGGGAACGCTCTGTATCAAAGGCATGGTTGTTTTGGTTGCCGTCAAAATTCCGTCCACCGATAAATCCTAAAACGGCACCCGTTCGGTTGTCCATAAGGACATTCCCAACTTCTACAAGACCCGTCCCATCATCCAAGACGCTTCCAAAATTCGCTACCGCAGCCTGCATCGCATTGTGAACCGGTTTGTTAATCGTGGTTTGAATGGTGTAGCCACCTTCGCGCAACTCGCTCTCAGCTAATTCTTGGTAAGCCTTGACGGTTTCATTATTTTTCAAGTCTTGCTTGGTGACATTGTCTCGCTTGATCAAGTAATCATACATAGCCTCTTTTGCTTCTTCCATGGCTTGGAAGTAGAGGTAGTCATGCGGTGTTTTCTCGATGCCATCTGGAGCCATGAAGTCTTTGGTCAAGTCGTACTGAGCATAGGTCTCGTAGTCTTTTTTCGACAAGGCTCCCGTCCGGTACATATTGAACAAAACGTCTTTGGCACGCGCCAAACCTAACTCGAGGTTTTCCTTGCTCTTTAGGCTACCGTCTGCAGCATAAGGAGAGTAGACAATCGGACTTTGTGGCAAGCCAGCGATAAAGGCCGCTTGTGGAACGGTCAAGTCTTTGGCAGAGACGCCAAAGATTCCTTGAGCTGCAGCTTCCACACCCGCAATATTTTGTCCCCGATTGTTTCGTCCAAAAGGCGAAACATTTAAGTAGGTGGTTAGGATTTCATTTTTATCCATTCCCCGCTCTAAAGCCAAGGCATCGACAATCTCTGTCGCCTTACGAGTAAAGGTTGGAGCGTCTCCCACGACTTGCTGTTTGATCAACTGCTGGGTCAGGGTTGATCCCCCACTTGAGGAACCCACGCCGGCTACAGATCCAAGTGTTGCCCGAAGAACGGCTTTAGGTACAACCCCCTTGTGGCTTTCAAAATTCTCATCCTCAGTAGCGATCACAGCCTTCTTGACATTATCCGAAATGGCGTCTCCTGCTACTGGCGTACGGATCAAATCACTGTCCACTTCTGCAATCAAGCTCTTATCGGAATAAGTCAGTTTTGAAACACTGCTGACGTTTCGGACCTGCTGGACCAATTCTTCTGTCTTTGGAACCTTGACGTTACTAAAGAGGCTCGCCGCATAACCAATCCCGATCCCTGCGCCAAATAAAAAGAGGCACACGAACAGGGCGATCATGACATCCCACAAGAGTTTGAGGGTTCGTAAAAAGGTCGCAAAAATATCACCGACAGACCAGCTACTTTCCTCATTTTTTTCCTTATTCGGAGTTTCTGTATACATATTTGCAAAGAATTTTTGAATCTTCGTCCAAAATTCTTGCAGCTTCTCTTTTAATTGATTCACTGATTCTTTCTCCTTGTTCCCTATATTATAGCAGATTAGGCCCTTTGTTTTCAATCACAAGAGCGTAGAAATCGTCACTCAATCTTCTTGAGTAAGGTCAAGAAAATGATGGAAACCATTGCCATTTCCGTGGTTTATGGTAGAATAGAGAAATGAATAAACTTATAAAGGAGAAAAGACACATGCACATTTTTGATGAGCTAAAAGAGCGTGGTTTGGTATTTCAAACGACGGATGAAGAAGCCTTGCGCAAAGCACTGGAAGAAGGTCAGGTTTCTTATTATACTGGTTATGATCCAACTGCTGACAGCCTTCACCTTGGTCACTTGGTTGCCATCTTGACGAGCCGTCGTCTTCAACTAGCCGGCCACAAACCTTATGCGCTCGTTGGCGGTGCGACTGGTCTCATTGGAGATCCGTCCTTCAAAGATGCTGAACGTAGTCTCCAAACAAAAGAAACTGTACAAGAATGGGTTCGCTCCATTCAAGGGCAATTGTCTCGTTTCCTCGATTTTGAAAATAGTGACAATAAAGCCGAAATGGTCAACAACTACGATTGGTTTGGAAGCATTAGCTTTATTGACTTCCTTCGTGATGTCGGAAAATACTTTACAGTCAATGCTATGATGAGTAAAGAATCTGTTAAAAAACGGATTGAAACAGGGATTTCTTACACAGAGTTTGCCTACCAAATCATGCAAGGCTATGACTTCTACGTCCTCAACCAAGAACACAATGTAACCCTTCAAATCGGTGGATCTGACCAATGGGGAAACATGACAGCTGGTACTGAGTTGATGCGTCGTAAAGCAGATAAAACTGGTCATGTTATGACCGTGCCTTTGATCACAGATGCAACTGGTAAGAAATTCGGTAAATCAGAAGGCAATGCGGTCTGGCTCAATGCAGACAAAACATCTCCATACGAAATGTACCAATTCTGGATGAATGTGATGGATGCGGATGCTGTGCGCTTCTTGAAGATCTTCACTTTCTTGTCACTTGATGAGATTGAAGAGATCCGCAAACAGTTTGAGGCCGCTCCTCATGAACGCTTGGCTCAAAAGATCTTGGCGCGTGAAGTGGTTACCCTTGTCCACGGCGAAGAAGCCTACAAGGAAGCCCTCAACATCACAGAACAACTCTTTGCAGGAAACATCAAAAACCTTTCTGTCAAAGAACTCAAACAAGGCCTTCGTGGTGTGCCAAACTACCAGGTCCAAGCAGAAGATAACCTCAACATTGTTGAACTCTTGGTCACAGCTGGTGTGGTCAATTCTAAACGCCAAGCCCGCGAAGATGTTCAAAATGGAGCTATCTACGTCAACGGCGAACGCATCCAAGACCTTGACTATGTCTTGAGCGATAGCGATAAATTAGAAAATGAATTGACCGTTATCCGTCGCGGTAAGAAAAAATACTTTGTTTTGACTTATTAAGAAAGTAAAACCACGAAGTTTGGTATGAACTTCGTGGTTTTCTTATACACTTTTTTCTGGGACTATTTCCCTTTTCTGCGATGCAACAAAGCTTGGTTGATTCGTTGAGTTTTTTTATGGAGTTGCCAAATCTGGTAAAGCCAGATCAGACCGTAAATGGCTAGAAAGATCAACCAAGGAATAGGACTCCGTAAGGCTGCCCCCCAGCCAAAAAATAAGTAGGTCAATGCTAAGATGGTAGCTGTCACAACTAAATGCAAGGCTACACGCAAACTATAGGTCAAAAACTCTTCTTCCTCAAGAATGAACGTCAAGACCCCCATTGTCCCACTCATCAAAAAGATCGCTAGGATGTTGCGGACATTTACAGCGGGATAGACGATGTTGGGATAGACATGGGATAATAACACCAAACACAAATAAAAGAAGGATCCTGTCCTCATACCAGATACAAAATAAGCTATAACTCGTTTCATCACTTTCTCCTATACCCCTAAATAATCCATCAAGGATTTGACATATTTCCGACTGACACTTGATTTTACTCCACGTGTCAGTTTAGCCATCATATTGCCTGAAAAACTATCCGATAGCGATTCCAAATGGTCGATATTCATCACCGCGTGGCGGGATATCTGTAAAAAATTACGACGATTAATCCGATGTTGAAAATTTGTCAAAGTATCTCTTACGGTAAACGTTTTGTCTGTCGTATAAATGGTTAGCTGATTCTTATCAATCTCGGCTAAAATAATGTCATCAATTTTCACCATGATCAAATGATCATCTGTTTTGATAGGAATCACTACTTGATTCACTGTCGAAAACTGTTCGAGATAGTCCATCACCTCTCGTGCTTGATCGGATAATTGCTTAGCTTGAATGACTACACGGGGGTTGTTTTCTGGGATATCCTGTTTTTCCTCAAAACGAATCTTCATTCCTACTCCAATTCTCACTTACTTTCTTTTATTCGATCTTTTTGCTAAGGAAACCCAAATCCCCAAAGCTAGAAGAATACCACCTAACACTATAAGGTATGTTTGTTCCTTTGTCAATAAGGCTTGCCATTTGAGCTGAACGCCCATTTTTTCTTGAAATTCTCGAAGAAGATCATCTCGCCCCTTAAAGGCTTCGCTCACTGCTTCTTTCATGAGTACTTGTCGATAAAGTGCAGCAATATAAGTTGCTGGAGTACATTTCATTAGTAGTTGTGCAAAATCAGGTAGAACACCTAAAGGTACATAAGTCCCTACCAAAAAACCAGAAGCTGTACCCACTATGGTCGAAAACTTCCCAAGACTGTCTACGGAATGGAAAAAATAAACAAAAATGGCATTCACTAAACTAGAAAGCAGGCTACTAAGCAGCATGATGAGGAGCACTTCAGGTAATAAAGACAGTGCTGGAACTTCTCTAAAATAGCCACACATCAGCACATACATAAGGACTTGCATGAAAAAAGAGATGATGATTGCACTTGCTAAATATGAAGATGGTAACCGCCACTTCCCTTGATCCGATAAATAAAGATCCTGATCTACTTGATGTTCACGGTCCTTTACCGACTGAGTCAGGGCAGCCAGACTTGTCGTAATCCCTGTCACAGCCAGCGTCCCACTCATTAACCAATTATTTAACACAGGACCTCTATTGGGGAGCTGAGCCCAAGCATCTGTTAGATTTTTTTGAAGAAAAATAATATAGAGAACAAAGGAAATCAAGGCTCCCAACAGGGAGAAGAAAACTCCTGAACGATTTCTGAAGTACAATAAAAAATTTCGCTTTAGTAAGGCTAGCATTAGCGGACCTCCCTTCCTGTAAGTGCAATAAAGGCATCATCCATGGTCCCTGGACGAAACTCAAAATGGGCTATTCTATCTCTAACTTGCGCCAGGTAATCAATGGCTTCCCTTTCACTCTTGGGTTGAAAAATATACTCCAATTGACTTTGTTGCTCTACTGACATTCCCAAAGATTTGAGACTTTCTATCTGCTGTCTCTCCTTGAAACGAATCTTCAAGATGTTTTTTGCATATTGACTCTTAATATCTAGCGCCGATCCTTGAGCAATCACTTCCCCATGGTCCACAATATAAATTTGATCAGCTTCATCTGCTTCGTCAAGATAATGCGTGGTCAATACAACAGTCATTCCCTCTTCTCTCTGCAATTGATAGAGCAAATCCCAGATAGACTTCCGAGTTTGGATATCCAAACCTGTCGTTGGTTCGTCTAAGAACAGAATATCTGGTTGTGAGAGCAGGGCACGCGCAATGTCAACCCGACGCTTTTGGCCACCTGAAAGCGTTCCGTATTTCTGCTTTTGGAAAGCTGATAGGCCTAGCCGACCAATGAGATCAGACACACGATCGGGTTTTAAGCCTTTATACTGTTTCGCACGAATGGTCAGATTTTCCCTAACCGTTAGCATCTCATCTAAGACACTAGTCTGGAAGACCACACCAATTTTAGTACCTGGTTCATAGATGATTTCACCTTGCGTTGGTTGTTTCAAACCAATCAATATGGAAATCGTTGTTGATTTCCCCGCCCCATTTGGTCCTAGAATCGCATTAAAGGTTCCCTTTTCAAACTGTAAATGAATATTGTTTACGGCTAAATGATTTCCATATCGTTTACTGATGTTTTTAGCTTGTAATATCATGTTCTCTCTCCTTTTGATAGAACCAGTCTAACAAAAAAGCCATTTAAAAAACGGCTTTTGGGGATAAGTGGTCAAAATGAAGAGATGAGTGGCGAGATAGAAGAGATTAAAATAAGGAAATTAAATAAAGAGACTCAAGTTCCATTCAATACCGCGTAGATTCGTTAAAA
Organism: Streptococcus taoyuanensis; assembly: GCF_029589235.1. NCBI lineage: Bacteria > Bacillati > Bacillota > Bacilli > Lactobacillales > Streptococcaceae > Streptococcus > Streptococcus taoyuanensis. The sequence continues at coordinate 22,615 of NZ_JARQVW010000010.1, read as the reverse complement.
AAGTGTGACTTAGTCCCATTAAAACATCGGTTGCTATCTAGAGGCTCTTTTGTTACACTACTAATATGAATACACCGATCAAACCAAAATTACAACGATTTCAAACAGCCACTGCTTTTGCCTGTCCCATCTGTCAACTGGACCTAGAACTTGTGGAGACCAGTTTTAAATGTCCCAAGGGCCATTCTTTTGATTTAGCGAAATTCGGCTATGTCAACCTAGCTCCTCAGATCAAACAATCGAAGGACTATGACAAAGAAAATTTCCAGAATCGCCAGCTAATCTTGGAAGCAGGTTTTTACGAGCCGATTCTAACAGCGATCGGACAAAAAATTCCGACCAGTGATGCCAGAATTCTAGATATCGGTTGCGGAGAAGGCTATTACTCCCGAAAACTACAAGAAGCCTATCCCAAGGCTACTTTCTATGCCTTTGATCTTTCCAAGGAATCTGTGCAACTAGCTGCCAAGAGTGACGCTAGCTGGAAGGTCAATTGGTTTGTAGGAGACTTGGCTCATCTACCCATTCAATCCAAGAGTATGGATGTCATTTTGGACATCTTCTCCCCGGCTAATTACGCTGAATTTGAGCGTGTCTTAAAAGCTGAAGGGGTCATCATTAAGGTCGTTCCAACCTCTTCTCATCTAAAAGAAATTCGTCAGTTGGCCCAAGATCAATTGACCAAGCAATCCTACTCCAACCAGGAAATTTTGGAGCACTTTGAAGACCACTGCCAGATCCTCTCATCCGAAACGGTCAGCCTCACCAAGAGTTTAACTCCGGAAGAACGCCAGGCGCTCCTCGCCATGACCCCTCTTCTATTTCACGTAGACCAAGAAAAAATCGATTGGACTCAACTCACAGAAATCACCATTGAGGCCCAAATATTGGTTGGGAAAATCAAGATACAAAGGACGTAAAATGAAAAGTGAAAAGGCTGAGACAAATCGTCTCAGCCTTTTACTCATCTTCTGCTTGCTCTGTCATGACTTGTAAGCGATAGGTTTTAGGCGATTTTCCACAGAGTTTACGGAAAACCTTATAGAAATAGCCTACATTGCTGTAACCGACTTTATAGCAGATATCTTCAATGCTGTCATTGGTCGATAAGAGGAGCTGCTGGGCAGCCTTAATCCGCTGTTTGTTGAGGAGTTCTGCGAACGTTGCATTGGTTTCTCGTTTAATCAATTGGCCTAAATAGACTGGATTGATAAAGAGAGCCTGACTGATATCCTTGAGCGACAGCTCTTTTTGGTAATCACGGCTAATCACTTGGAGGACACTCGCTACATTTTCGTTCATCCGATAGTGGGATAAGAAACGGGACAACTCTTCCTGGATGAAGCTAATCATCTCGCTAAAGGTAGCAGCTTCTTGGACTTTCTTGACCACATCGGCCAAATCATCTCCTTGCAGGTATTCAAACAAATGAAAGACATCCATCAAAAATTGGATAAAGAGCTGCTTGGTCAACGAAACCTTAGGTGTCTTCTCAAGGATCATTTTTTCCAACCAATCCAGTTCTTCTAAGATCTGTTGGATATTCCCTTGCATGATCACCCGGTAGGCCGGCTCGTAGTAATGGAAGACCTCTTCATCTTGATTGAGAGGGGTCGCTCCATAAAAGAGACTCCGCTCCACTAGGTCCTTAAATTGATGAAAGTGCTCCTTATAAGGTGGCTCAAAGGCCTTCTCAATCATGGCTTCTTCTTCTTGATCCGAGATAAAGAGTTGAAGATTTTGCCCGAGAACTTGGTAAGACGAGCTGATAAAGCCTTTTTTCTCCTTAGCAACCCCAATCCACAGTGAATTTCGTCTTGCAATATACCGACAAAACTCTTCCTCAGAGATATCATCGTGAATCAAGCGGTTGGCCAACTCTTGGCTTGGTTGCTGGATTTGGTGCTGAATTTTTTCTAGAATATTGCCCATTTCCACCTTATTGACCGGTTTGAGCAGGTAGTCTGCCACGCGCAAATTGAGGGCTGTCTTGACATATTCAAAATCCTGATAGCCTGACATAATGATAAAAGCAGCATCTGGCATCAAATCCTTCATCTCTGCAATCATCTGAAGTCCGGTCTTTCCAGGCATATTGACATCCGTGATCACCACATCCACCGGATGCTCTCGCACATAATCAAGGGCTTGGTCTGCATCTTCTGCAGTTGCGACCACTTCCATATTCCAGTGGTCAAAGGGGATTAATTTTTTTAATCCTTCTGTAATCATATACTCATCGTCTACTAATAAGACTTTGTACATTCTGTCTCCTTTATTCATCTTGAATGGTTATCGTATAAGTCACTCCATGGTGAGGTTGGGAGAAGACTTGGATATGGTAGCGATCTCCAAAATAGAGTAACATGCGTTCATGGACATTGACAATTCCGATGGACTGCCGGCCACTCTTTTCTTCAATTTCTGAGTGAGGATGGCGATTGGCTAGTATCTCTTGAATCTTTTCTAGCTGCTCTTCTTCCATTCCGCGCCCATTATCAGTAACTAGGATCATGACTTGCCCTTCTCCTTGCAAGACTTTGACACTAATCACATTGTCCTTGCGTTTGTGGTCCACCCCATGGGCAAAATAGTTCTCGACCAAAGGTTGGATGGTGAATTTGGGAATCTTCATCTTTTCCAAACCTGGATCGATCTTAAAGCCATAGGCAATCGATTTTGGATAACGCACCATGCAGAGGTAGCTGTATTTGCGGCAAAATTCGAGTTCATTTTCAACTGTCGTCACTCGCTCATCTGAGATATTATTGCGCAAGAGACTACTAAACTCATAGATAATATCACCCAACTCTTCTTGCTCTTGCATGACGGCATACATCCGGATAAATTCCAGTGTATTGTACATGAAATGGGGATTGATCTGGGCTTGTAAGGCCCGCATATTGGCATCCTTTTGGCTGAGCTGCAGTTGGTAGATATCTCGAATATTCTTATCCATATTGTCTAACATGGTATTGATCATATTACCAATAACCAAGAGTTCTTGGTCCTTGGTCGAGGTATCAATCCGTCGTTCACTCTCGCCTTGACTGATCAGATTCATGGTATCGACCAAATCGAGGACTTGACGCCGGTAATTTTTGAAAATCTGCCGTAATAACAAGTAAAGGATCAAGAAAATTAGGAAAGCAATGGAAAGAAAAGTGGTCAGGTTAGCTAGACCCTTTTTGACCAGATAACTTTCAGAAACAGCTACATCCACCTTGTAGCCATAGATCGTGCTACGGGTTTGCCATTTAACATCTTTTGATTGCCCCTTATCCCCTTCATGGTACATCTCTTTCCCAAAGGGAGTGAAAATCCGCACAGCGATCGGAAGATCGCCTCTGGCATTATCAATCGTTGCCGTCAAAATTTCTTGGTCCAGCGTCATATAAGCTATCCCAACTCCAGCACCCGTAGTCGGATCTGTCAAAGGAACCGGAATGGCTGTCGCAGGAGCCTTGTAATGGTCCGCTGAGACTTGCTTGCCTCCCTGTGATTGCCGAGTAGAGACAAATACCGTCTTGTAATCAGACAAGGTGACATCGATACCCTCGATGTTTTTATTGCTCAAATAGAGGCTGTCAATATTCTTATGTAGGGACAATTGGATATACGAAGGAAATTGGGCATTCAATCGCCAAGTCTCATACTCCGATGGTGACAAGGTAAAATAGCGATAAACTCCTTCTAATTTTGCAGGGTTTTCAACGAGGCTACGCCCTTCTTGTGTGACCCGCTGATAAGAGGTCTCAAGATCCGTCACCACTTCGGTCAAGACCCGTTGGGCGATCCGGTCGGCTTCAGCTTGCTGGTTTTTCCAAGAGATCCCCGCAACAACCAGGCCCATAATGGTCAAAATGACCACCATGACATAGGCGTAGAATTTTAAAAGCGTACTTAACCAGATTTTTTTCATCGTTAGGATACCAATTTTTCGTGGATGTTTTGATAAACAGGGTCAAAGATATCATTGACAAAGAAATGCCATACACCGATCAAGACGAAAAAGAGAAGGGCTGGCATATAGTAGCTAATGACACCAAGTAGCGCGGTTCCAAGGATGAGCTTGAGAACCGGACGAATGTCCAGCAACATTCCGATCAAACTGAGCTTGATACTGTTGGCATAAGAGAGATCAAAATGAACTTGCAATTTCAAATAAACGGCGTAAGCTAGAGGCGCAACCAAGAGGAAAACCAGATTAAACAAGAGAACCAAAATTTGGAAGAAATTCAAGTGAGGAATCTGGACCATGAGGTACATGCCATAGAGGAGAACCCCTTCAATGGCAAAGAAGGTATAAAAGACTTGATTAGCCGGGCGTAGATTTTCTTTGAAGAGTTCCCAAGCGCGTGACCAATGATAGTCCTTGTAGGTCATGCCATTTTCCGCATAGAGGCTCATGATAGTGGCACTAGCCGGTCCTACTCCTAGTAGAACACCCCCACAGATCGTCAAGACCCAAAAAATCCCTGTTACCAGCATAGCAACATAGACTCTCGTAAAAATGAACTCGATGATTTTTCCCATCATTCAGCCTCTTTTCCAATTAGTGATTCTATTATACCATAAAAATAAAACGCTTTCCCTTATTTGCATTGGTAAATTGAAATATTGATTTTCATTTACAGTTCTATTTTCATAAAGATATGAAAAGGCTCTGGAGATCCCTCCAAAGCCTTTTCGAACTACCTGTTCTTATTTTTTAGAAGCAAGGAATTCGTCGTATTGTTTTTGCATTTCGTCAAGCACTTTTTGGTAAGCACCTTCTGATTTCAATTTTTCAAGCATCTTAGGAACTTCTACTTCAGGATCCACAGTACCAGTATTGATCGCACCTGCGAATTGGTTCAAAGTATTTGTAAGAGCAGTGATTTCTGATTTCACTTTGTCTGTGTTAAAGATGAAGCCAAGTGCTGGAGATTCTTTTGCAGTTTCCAAATCTTTCTTAGATTGTGCAATTTGTTCATCTGTTACGTTTTCGTTGATGTAAAGAATCCAGTTGTTACCAGTGTTCCATCCAGACATGTGAGTGTTTCCGTTGTAGCCATCCAAGACTTTGACACGGTTTTCTTTGCCGGCAACTTTTTCCCAGTTCTTGCCTTCTGGTCCATAAACAAGGCCGTTCAAGAGTTCTGGATCAGTGTTCAAGAGGTTCAACACTTCCATGGCTTTTTCTTTGTTCTTAGAGTTGTTTGAGATAACAAAGTTAGCTACTTGAGTAGTGTTGTTCTTCTTGTAAAGTTCAGTAAATGGTTTGATTTCGATCTTACGGTTTGCTACACGAGTAAGCAAGCTGTTACCGTAGTCAGCTGGTCCTACTGTTTCTTCACGAACCAACCATGTATCTTGAGAAAGATCATAACCAGTGTCGCTCGTTGCTACGTCTTTTGGAATGTATCCTGCTTCGTAGTATTTGTGAAGAGTCTTCAAGTTTTCTACATAACGAGGAATGGTGTAACGGTCAACGATCTTAGTGGTGTCACCTTTCAAGTCAACAACGAATGGAAGTCCATCAACAGCCACATAGTCGAAGTCATCTGAAGGTCCACCGTAGCTCTTGTTCATTGCAAATGGAACAACGTTTGGATCTTTTTCTTTGATAGCTTTCAAGACTGGTTCAAGAGAAGCATAGTCTTTCACGTTTGAAACGTCGATACCATATTTTTCAAGAAGTGGTCCGTTGAAGGCAAAGTTTTGAGAAGATGCCACGTTAGCTGCTACTGGAACAGCATAGATCTTGCCATTTACAGTGTTCCCTTTGATGTAAGCTGGGTCAAGTGCTTTGTAAAGGTCTTTTCCTTCTTTCTTGTACAATTCTGTCAAGTCAGCATAAGCACCTTTTTGAGCGTTGATAACGTAGTTATTAGCAAAGGCAATATCATAGTTTTCACCAGATGAGATGATAACGTTCATTTTTTGTGCGTAGTCACCCCAACCAAGATATTGGATATCCAATTTTGCGCCAACTTTCTTTTCAATGATCTTGTTGGCATTTTTAAGAAGAACATCCAAGTTATCTGGTTTATCACCGATTTGGTACATCTTGATGATTGGTTTACCGTCTTCAGTTGTTGCTGACTTCTTGTTGTTCCCTGTAAGGTTTCCACAAGCAGCAAGAGTAGCTCCAAGAGCGATGACACTAGCAGATGCTAACGCGTATTTTTTCCAATTTTTCATAAGAAAAATCTCCTTTATGTTATTTTCTTTTTAGACTAGGTTATGAGTTGAAAATCCTGCTGATTTTCAATGAACGATGTTATTCTTTCACACCACCGATGGTCAAGCCTTTTACAAAGTAGCGTTGGAAGAATGGATAGAGAATGGCGATTGGCACTGTTGCCACAACCACCATGGCCATACGTCCTGTTTCCCGTGGGATGGATTGTACAGCTCCTGCCAATTGGCCGGATACCCCGACGTTTTTAGCGATGTAATCCATATTGTTTTGGATTTGCATCAAGAGGTATTGCAATGGGTAAAGGTTGTCACTCTTAATATAGAGGAGGGCATTGAACCAGTCGTTCCAGAACCCTAAAGCAGTGAACAAACTGATAGTCGCAATCCCTGGTAGAGACAATGGCAAGCAGATTTGGAAGAAGATCCGTGTTTCACTTGCCCCATCGATCCGAGCGGATTCAAGGATAGCTTCTGGAATGGTCCGTTTAAAGAAGGTCCGCATCAAGATGATGTTAAATGGACTGAGCAACATTGGGATAATCAAAGCCCCGATGGTATCACCCAATTGCAAGAGTTGAGTGGTCACAATGTAGCTTGGAACCAACCCTGCACTAAAGAGCATACTAAGGAGTGAAAATACGGTAAAGAACTTGCGGTATTTAAAGGTACTCCGTGAGATTGCGTAAGCATAGGTTGTGGTGATAAAGACATTACATGCTGTTCCCACAATGGTCACAAACAAGGTAATGAAGAGGGCTTGCAAGATTTTGTCTTTGAACTGTACCAAGAAGAGGTAACCATCAAATCCAAATTTTGCTGGCCAGAATTGGAAGCCATGGACTGCCAAACTTTGTTCGTCAGTCAAAGAGATCATGACAACGAAGATGAAGGGAAGCACACAGGTCAATCCGACCAAGGTCAACAACAAGGTAAAGAAGAAGTTGCTCTTCTTACTGAAAGAATGGATCCCGACATTATCAATTTTTTCTTTTTGAATGGTTGATTTTTTCATACGATCCTCCTTTCTAGAAGAGAGCGGCATTCTTATCAATGCGACGGGCAATGATATTTGAGATTAAAACAAGAACCAAACCGACTACCGATTGGTAAAGACCGGCTGCTGCTGTCATCCCGATATCCCCTGACTTGGTCAAACCGTTGTAGACATAAACATCAATAACGTTGGTCACACTATAGAGCGCTCCAGCATTATGCGGGATTTGGTAGAAAAGACCGAAATCTGCGCGGAAGATATTTCCGACTGCAAGAATAGTCAAAACCGTAATCAAGGAAGACAACTGAGGAATGGTGATGTTGCGAATGCGTTGCCACTTAGACGCACCATCCACAGTCGCTGCTTCATAGTAAGTTGGGTCAATTCCCATGATGGTTGCATAGTACATGACACTACTATAACCAAAGCCTTTCCAGATTCCTAAGAAGAGGAGAAGCGCTGGCCAGATCCACAATTCCGAGTAGAAATTGATGGCTTTCATACCAAATGAAGTTAAGATGTGGTTGACCAATCCTTTGTCCACGTTAAGGAAGGCATCGGTGAAGAAGCTGATGATAACCCATGATAGGAAGTATGGGAAGAGCATGGAGGTTTGAAGCACCTTGACCACTCTTTTTGATCTCAACTCACTAAAGATGATGGCGATCCCAACGGAAACAATCAATCCTAAGAAGATGAATCCTAAGTTGTACAATACCGTGTTTCTTGTAATAATGTAGGCATCTTTGGAACTAAAGAGGAACTTGAAGTTGTCAAAGCCAACCCACTTACTCTTCATGACACTGTCAATGAAGCCCTCTCCCGTAATATGATAGTCCTTAAATGCTACGATATTCCCAAAAACCGGAATATAGAAGAATAAGATTAACCACGCTGCACCAGGTAAGACCATTAAAAGAAAAATGAAATTTTCTCTCAGAGTCCTTACAAACTTTTTCATTTAACTCCCCCCTTTGAGCCTTGAGCGTGTTTATTTACTTTGGTAGCGTTTACATCACCTATTATAAGATAGCCCATTTACATTTTCAAACTCCTAATTATAGAAAAAATTCTACAAATTTATGACATAGCTTTAAAAAAGAGTAGAAAAGGGTGGTCGTAAAGACAGTTCCTCTTCTACTCCTATCCCACCGTGGATGAGATACCTGTCATCCAACTTGGCATTTTTTACGTTGTATAAATGGTCGAAGCTGTCGCAATGGTGTGCCATTGATTAGCTGTTGTGGCTGCGAAGTCCTGATCCCCGTAGAAATCGTTGAATGGTAAGATCTCTTCTTCTAGTTCATCGATACATGTGATGGAACCAGCTAGGTAGTTTTCAATCCGACTTTCTGCTCGCTTGATGCGTTGCAAGAGTCCACCCATACGGATATCTACGGTATCCAAGCCGAAGACCTTGTTTTCTTTCAACCATTGGTGACTAAAGAGGTCATGGAAGTGTTCAATCTGGCTTCTGAGTTTTGGCAATTCTTCCTGAGCGATTTGTTGCAAGCTCTCTTTATCACCTGCGTGATAGGCCTCACGGATGCGTCGTCCTACATCGACCTTGCTACTTAAAATAGCATTCAACTGTGCCTGAGTTTCAAAGAGATAAGCGTAGACGCCCGCTTTTTCTTTAATGTCAGAAAGAATCTCAGCTGCTTGGGCAAAGTGTGGCTTGTCCTGTTCAGGTGTCATGTGCTTGTCAAGAATTGGGCAAAGAACATCCTGATAAAAGACATAGCGGTTAGGGTTAATCCCACTGAGATTGTCTGGTAGGTCTGGCAAGAGGTTGGCCAGATCCAGCTGCATAAAGTCCTCAACGGATAGGCCTGTATTGGTCTTAAAGTGAGCTGAAAGACGCTCTAAATCATTGCAATAGCTGAGTTCTGCCCAAATTTGTAAACTTGGGAGAATCGAGAACTGGGCTGTTTCACCACCATTGTCCCCCCAGCCCGTCACAATGACTTCCTTGATCTGATTAGCACGGCAGGCTTTATTGGCTTCAAGAGCGACGAGGCGACTGAAATGGTTGTGGGGCGTAAAACCAATCCACTTCCAGGCACCACCAGCAAAGGCAATATCCTGACTAATCTTATGGTGATTACGGAAGTTTCGGTTGTATTTTTCCTCGCTATCCTGATAATAATCCCAGTAAACCAAGGTCACACGGTCTTTAAGACGGTCTAAATAAACTCGTGTTTCTTCTGGAATTTCTACCTCACGGTCGTACTGGCCATCTGCTGACATAAGCTTGAAGAACATATCACTCCACATCTGGCAGTGGAAACCATACTTGTCTGCAATATCCAGCACGCGCTCCAAATGTTGGCACATAAGGAGACTCCGATCCACAATACCGTTCAAGATAAGATAACGACCCAAACCGACCAAGTGAGCTTCGTCCATCCCGATGTTGACCTTGCGAGTTTGTAATTTAGATAACGTCGCAAACATACCGTCAATCAGGTCGTAGACTTTTTCTTCACCGATGAGGAGAATATCCTCTACATCGCGGAGTTGCTGGACTTCCTTAACCCCCCATTTAACAAAGGCTGATAAATGAGCCAAGGTCTGGATGCATGGGACAAAGGTCATGTCAAACTGCTGGGCATAGTCTTCGATTTCCTGTAACTCTTCAGCTGAGTAGGCTCCACGGAAATAACCAAAGTAAGGTTGCCCCTCAATCTGATAGGTGTCCTCCATATAGAGCTCAAAGGTTGAATAACCCATCAGAGCCAAGAGTTCAATCATCTGTTTGGCTGATGCGACATTGAGCACGGCGTTGCGCGAACAGTCGGCCATATAGGCCAAATCTTCATAAGCCGCCTGTTCTTCAATCTCTACTTTGTCTCCTTCTGCTAAAGCTGTTGCTAGCACAGACAAGGCGCGGTAGAGTTGATGAGGTTTGCGGTAGGTCAGTTGATACTGCCCATTCTCACCCTTGATAGAGATAGAAGCTTGGTCAGACTGAGCGACCGCCACCTCTACATCTGGTAGAGAAATGTGATTGTTTAATACTTCAACAGCTTGGGCTTGTTTGGGACTAAGTCCTGTAAAACTTACCATTGGTTTTCCTCCTGTAACCAGTTGACAAGGGCACCGTAGAGATTGGCATCTGCCTGATAGGTGCAAGCTTGAATCACTGGAGCAATTGTATATTCTTCATATCTTTCCACAAAGATGTCTACTGCTTTTTGCACCCCTTTGATAAAATCTGGGTTTTGACTGATAGAGCCACCTAGGCTAATCACATCTGGGTCAATGAGATACTGGATATTGAGCAGTCCTTGAGCAAGATTACGATTCATGCGCTCAATGGCTTCCTGGCAAAGGGCATTGCCGGCTGCAGCCTCTTGGTAGACCTTACGTCCATCCCAGTCAGACTGACCTGATTTTTCAATCACATAGCGAACCATGTTTCCTGTAGAAGCGAGTTGTGACCAGTTATTGAGCTTTTCTGCAGGCTCGATAGTTGTCATGTAGCCAAACTCACCGCCCAAGCCATGACGACCACGGTGAAGCTTGCCATTGATAATCATAGCCCCACCTATTCCTGTACCAATCACAACACAGGCTGCATTTTCAATCTCAGGATGAGCTAAGAGTTCACTCAGCCCAACGCAGTTGGCATCATTTTCTAGATGGACAGGGAGCTTATGATGAGAAAGAGCCTCATACCATGAAAAACCATGGATGTAAGGAATGGCGCTGATCCCCTCAATCACCCCTGTTTCTTGATGAACGGCTCCTGGCACACTCATGGCAATCCCACGGTAGTCACGTTCTGACAAGCGTTTATCCAACCAAGCCAACAAATCTTCTAGAGTTTCTGGAGTTGGGGTGCTGGCCTTATCTAAAATCTTTCCATCCGGAGTGAGACTAGCAAACTTAATCCCAGTCCCTCCGATATCAATCGTTGCAATGGTCATGGCTTTTACCTGTAAAAAGGAGCGAGTCAGCAGTCGGTTCTTACTTTTTCGCTCCTCCTTTCCTTTTATTGTTTCTTCAGCTGCAACCAGCTATACTTCTTCTTTTTTAATCCATTCTGTCCGGATTTCTTGCGGTGCCAATAAACCTGTATGGACCGGATACGGTTGTTCCAGAAGATCGACAACCGTTTGTTGTCCTTCTGACACGCGCACATTTTCTTGGCTCATGTTGTAATAGCGAAGGATGTAACCTTCTTCATTTTCTGCTACCTTAAAGGCTGTTGGACAAACCTGAGGATGCGTCAAGGCTGTATGCTTGAGTAAGCTACCAGACGCTGCTACATTTCCTTCTTGTTTTTCAACTTGAAGGCTGGTCATCGGTGTCTGCAAAGCTTTGGCACGACGAAAGGCTGAGAAACGCCCCTGAGCTTGATGGCATTCTACTGCATATTCAACCTCAAAGTTCCGCAAACATTGTGCTTCTGGTGTTGGGAAATAGCCCCAGTCACCAAGTTCACCGGAAGCACGGAGAAGTGTTACAGCTATCGTATCGTCTCCAAGGATTTCGTATTCATGCAATCCTTTATTGGCCACTGTTACCCCTTTGACGTCATCATACAAGCTGACGAAGGCTTGTTGGTGTTGGGGATTTTCAGGATTTTCCCAAGAAGCAGCCGGTTTATTTGGCCGTGTGACCACCTCATAGATACTTTCAGAATCGTTGCTTGGACGTGTATTGTGAGTCTTGACCAAGAGACGGATACGGTGATCCTTAGCTATATTGGTGAAGCGCGTCTTGAAGCGAATTTGCGGATCATCTACAAAGATGGTCATCTCCGTTTCAAGAGGGATAGTTGTCAGCTCTTCTGAGCGACTTGCCTTGCGGTTCATAAACTCGATAATGCCTCTTTGCTCCGCATCCAATTGTTCATCCGCGCTGACCGGGATCGTCAAGTCATGCTTGAGCAAGATTTTGGCATAGCGAGCATTGTTTTCCAAGACCTCATAAGCTGTTAACTCCGCATAGATCGGTTCGGTTCCTTTTGGTTGGAAGTAGATATATTCATTTCCGATATCCCCACGATCTTCAAATCGAAGGAAATCCTCATAAGCCTCATTGGTCGTTTTATCATAGAGGGTCAAGCCATCATCGATACTAAGGGTTACAAATGGCGTATCGATCACCCCATTCTGGAACAGACCATCATGATGAGGTGCTTTGCCTTCCAAGAGCTGGAAGGTGGTCCAAGAAAGAGGCGCTAGGTGAACCGGAACCGTCACGCGCACTTGACGCGCGATATAAGGTTGACGGAATTTATCCTTAGGCAGGGTATAGCCAAAGCTTGCTCCCAAGTCTTCAATCTCTGCTTCTACAAGATGTCCATCTAAATCTTCTACGTGGTAGTCTGGCAAGCTCAAAGCGGCCATTTTCTTGAAGCCCTCTGTCGGATGCAATTCCTTAAATGGACAAACCGCTACATCGACAATCGTGCTGACGGTATCCACCTTATTGTGCAATCCAGTGTTGATGACCGTAAAGAGGTGCTCACTCTGGGCTTTTTGAGTTGCTAGTTTCCCCTTCCATTCGTTGAGAAGGTTGGTCTTGACAAAGTTTCCAACTTGGTTGACCTTGGCAAAACGGACTTCCATTTCACGGTGAACATCATCTACGCTACATCCACAAATACTATCGTGTGGCGCATTTTGTAAGAGTGTCTTCCAGGCATAGGTCAATTGATCCTTGTGGTTGTGCCCACCAGTAATGATGGTCAAAGGTTCCACCACTTGCTCGAGCAGGTTGCTGTTTTCTTGGAAGGCTTGCTTGAGATAAATCCGAGAGGAAGACGTATTTGCCAGTGTGTACCAACCATCGGTTTCCTGACTGGTCAATTCTCCCGTAACCGTCGATAATTGCTCAGGAAGCGCACTTTCCACTGCTTGCACATATTCATCAAAGGAGCTGTGAACAAAGGTCACGTCAGGGAAAAGTTCGTTTGCCACACGAATGGCTTCACTCAAATTTCGTTGAACTGGTTGGTGGTCGCAGCCGTTCATCATTAACCATTGGTTGGTTGAGGCATAGTCGCGAACATCTGCCAATTTTTGTTTCCAGAAAGTCAAAGCTTCGTCTTTATCCACTGGAATTTCGTTCCCGTTACTGTACCAGTTGGCAAAGAGAATACCCAGCACACGGCTACCATCCGCCCCTTGCCAGTACATTTCAGAAAATTGAGAGGTGAATTGCTCATCTTCGAGGACTTGGTTATCAAATCCGATTGGTTTAACACCACGACCAAAGGCTGCTACGTGAATGCCTGATTTTTGAAGGATTTGAGGGGCTTGCCCCATATTTCCAAAGGTATCTGGGAAATAACCAATCTGAGTAGATTTGCCCCATTTAGCGCATTCAGCCTGTCCAATCAAGGTATTGCGGACGTTGGCTTCACTGGAGATCAAGTAATCATCCTGCAAAATGTAGAAGGGACCAATCTTGAGTTTGCCCTCGTCGATATAACGCTGCACCTTGTCGCGGTTTTCAGGACGAATTTCTAAATAGTCGTCAAGGACAATAGTTTGGCCATCCAAGTGGAAACTTTTGAACTCCGGATCATTTTCAAAAAGATCAAAGAGATTGTCAAACAGTTCCACCAATTGCATGCGGTGACTTTCAAAAGGTAAATACCACTCACGATCCCAGTGGCTATGAGAGATGATATGTACAACAACATTTTCCATGAGTAAAACCTCATTCTAACTTAAATTTTTAATGTTTTAAATATAAATTTGTGATTCTAACAAGAATCAGTGAAGCTAAAGCGTGCTCCTTATACTCAATGAAAATCAAAGAGCAAACTAGGAAGCTAGCCGCAGGTTGCTCAAAGCACTGCTTTGAGGTTGTAGATAGAACTGACGAAGTCAGTAACATATATACGGCAAGGCGAAGCTGACGTGGTTTGAAGAGATTTTCGAAGAGTATTAGCGAATATCCAAGTAATCCAAGACTAATTCGCAGAACATCATGTTGGCCCAAGAGAACCATTCACGAGAGTATTTGGTTGGATCATCTACATGGAAACTTTCGTGCATGACGCCCGTGCCTCCATCGCAGGCAACCAACTGATCCAGCAAGAATTTTTTCTCAGCTTTATCTGTCGTTGTCAATCCTTGAATAGAAAGGGCAATCGGCCAGATATAGCGATAAAAGGTATGAGAACTTCCGAGTCCACTTGCGTACTTCCCTTCATAGAAGTAGGGATTTTCAGGGCTCAAAATCGTCCGACGAGTAGCTTGGTAGACCTCGTCGTCAATCTCGCAGTAGCCCAGATAAGGAGCTGCCAACAAGCTTGGCACGTTTGGATCATCCATGATGCTAGCATTTCCCAAACCGTCTACTTCAAAAGCATAAATCTTTTCACCCTTGCTGTTAGTCGTGTAGGCGTAGTTTTCGATCCCTTCTTGAATCTCAGTTTGGAGACGCTTGGCATCAGCAATAATACTTTCGCTATCGGCTAGATTCAAGTCTGCGAAGATTTCTTGCACATAGCCCAAGACAACCACTGCAAACATATTAGACGGAATCAAGTAGCTATACTGACAGCAGTCATCACTTGGACGAAAGGCTGACCAGGTCATCCCTGTCACGGCGAAATCTGGCCCAAAGCCATCATTCACCAGCGTGTCTTCCTTACGATCTGTATCCCGAACGAAGCGATAAGGGGAGTTCTTGTGGTCTTGTTCCACTGTCCAGAGATGAAGGATTTCCTTGGTCGCAGTGACAAAGGTTTCATCAAATTGGCTAGTCTCACCAGTTTCCTTCCAAAGAAGATAAGCCAGCTGCAAGGGGTAGCACAGCGAATCCACTTCATACTTGCGCTCCCAAATCCAGCCATTCAAGTCGGTATGGTCGGTCTCGTGGTGGCCTTTCCAGTTCTCCTCAATATTAAAAGAGTTAGCATAGGGATCCTTGAGAATCAAGGTCATCTGGCGTTTGACCAAGCCAGCAATGGTCTGACGCAAACGAGGGTCTCTTTTTGCTACATGAAGATAGGGTCTCAATTGAGCCGTTGAGTCACGCAACCACATAGCTGGGATGTCCCCTGTTAACACAAAGGTTGACCCATCTTCCAAGATTTCAACTGTATTGTCCAAAGTGTCTGTGTAGCAACGCTCAAAGACATCCACCCACTCCGGGTACTCCTTAGCTCGCTCAGCTACTTGGTCCAGCCATTCTCTGACGATTTCTTTTGAATAGGTCATTTATTTTCCTCACACGTATCGATTCTTTCCTATTCAGTATAAAAGATTTCAGATGGGAAATACATACGCAAACTATAGCCCTTTTTCTACAAAATTTTCCATTTGATAAAAACGCTATCATATTTGACAACACTTTGATACAATGAAGAAAATACCAGCGCGTGTTCAAAAAAAATACAGATCATTTAAGGTTGATGAAGAAAAAGGAGACAAGATGCGCACACATTGCCAGACCATCGATACCCGCTGGGGAAGCGATAATCATCCCCACTATTCCCACGGAAACACCCTCCCTTATACAGGAGTCCCTTTTGGAATGAATTACTTCCTTCCCCAGACGACACACGAACAAGGAGCTTGGTTTTTCAACCCCAATCTCCCTATTTTTCAGGGATTTCGTCTCACCCACCAGCCTAGTCCTTGGATAGGAGACTACGCTTGGTGCCTCATCACGCCCATCACAGGGGAAGTTGCAAGTTCCGACCTCTTCCGTCGTCAAAGCAGTTATTCGATGAAAGAAGCCGTTTTCCAGCCCCACTACCTTCGTATTTTTTCAGAACGTTATCAGATTCAAAGCGAGCTAGTTCCAAGCCACTACGGGGCTGTCATGCGCTTTCGAGCACCAGAAAAGCTGACACTCTGCTTTCATACAGCAAATGAACTAGAGGACTTGAGCCTTACAGACCAAACCTGCCACTTCCATATTCTGGATCAGGCCCATACCGCAGATACTTCCTACTCTTTCTATCTCCAGTGGCAATTTAGCCAGCCGATTGAGAGCGTCACTCACATCGATCAAGATCTTTTTCTGACCTTTGCTAGCAAGGAAGTGACCGTCCAATTAGGAACTTCTTATCTGTCCCAAGACATGGCTCACAGCCATCTTCCCAACCTTTCCCTAGAGGAAGCTAAAAAAGAAGCAGCCGATCAATGGAATCAGCTGCTAAAGCGAATTGAAGTAAAAGATGCCGGAGGGCGTGACCAAGCCTTTTTCGATCATTGCCTTTACCGACTCCTCCTTTTCCCTCAAACCTTTTACGAAACAGATACCAAGGGAAATGACTGGCACCTGGATGTCACCCATCAGGAAATCAAATCCGGAAAAGCTTATACCAATATCGGATTTTGGGACCTCTTTCGGACCTCTTTTCCACTCTTTAGCCTTGTCTACCCCGATTATTACCGTCACTTCCTCGAAGGATTTTTAAACACTTACAAGGATACTGGTTTTCTACCAAAATGGTTGGCCCCAGATGAACGAGGAATGATGCCAGGTACCCTCATCGATGGAGTCTTTGCGGATGCTGTCACAAAAGGGATCGCACCAGACCTACATGAAAACATGCTGACAGCCATGCTCCAGACAGCCCAAAAAACTGATCCTCATCAACATTTTGGTCGCCATGGTAATGAAAGCTACAAGGCCCTTGGCTACCTACCCGATGATTTTCACGAAAGTGTTAGCCACAGCCTAGATTATGCTTATAGTGATTTTTGCATTGCCACTGTTGCTAAGCAATTGGGTCATGCAGAAACAGCCGCTCGGTATGCCGCTTCCAGCCTCTCCTACCGAACATTGTATGATTCCCAAACGGGCTTCATGAGAGCGCGATCCACCAATGGAAACTTTAAAGAACCCTTCTCTCCTACCAGCTGGGGAGGAGATTATGCAGAATGTTCTGCAACCCAGGCTACTTTTGGAGCCTTACACGACCTCTCCGGCTTGATAGTGCTAATGGGCGGTAAAAAAGCCTTTACCCAACGACTGCTGGATCTAGCCAATCAAAAACCTCAATTTGATGTAAGAGGATATGGCTATGAAATCCATGAAATGAGTGAAATGGCCCAAGCCCCATTTGGGCAGATCGCCATCTCCAATCAACCCAGCTTCCACATTCCCTACCTCTTCCGTTACAGCCTACATCCCGAATACACCAATCTCCTGATCCACCAGATCCGTTCCCAAGCTTTCCATCAAGATTTCCAAGCCTATCCAGGTGATGAGGACAATGGTAGCCTATCTGCTTGGTACATCTGGTCAGCCCTTGGACTCTATCCAACCTGTCCAGGAAAACCAATCTATGATCTGGGCTTCCCTCTCTTTAAAGAAGTCCTTCTCCATCTTCCCAAGCAAGAGCTCAAAATTTGCGCCAACTCACACACTGCAGGCGCCTATTTCATCCAAAAAGCCCTATTAGATGGCAAAGAGAAACAAGAGGTTTCCCATCAAGATCTCCTTGAAGCCCAATTGCTCCAGTTTGAGCTTTCTTGGCTCCCCCCACATGCATAAGAAAAAGAGAGTGGGACAGAAATCGGTAATTCGTTAGAATTCGATTTCGTCGTCCCACCTCCGCACAGTTGAGTAGGGCTGTAAAAGCTGATGAAATCAGCGTAGTAGAGCCCACTCAACCACTGCGTCTTGCTCGACAATCCAAAAATAATTGAGAGGCTAGGACTTTTATCCCAGCCTCTTTTTTCATTATTCATCTCCTACATGATAGTAGATCGATCCTTGTTCTCCAAAACTAGCAATACCAACACCAGACCACAAGCGGTTTTTAGAGGCATCTGATGTGTCCTTAAAGACGACTTGCCCTTGATCATCGACCTGATCACCAATGGTTACTCCAGCAGGAATATACTCCAACAAGAAGCCCCCATCACGACCACCATAAATGCCTTCTGAGGCGGTCCCATAATCCGTCAAAGAAGCTCCGTAGCCCTCTAACTCTTGTGAGACCAACCCTTTGTCGTTAAAGACCAACTTGTTTCCCTTATCATCTTGCCAGACACCAGAAATACTGCTGTAATCTCCATTGGCAATCGCTTCAAGATCCATTTTCTTCACTTCTTTTTTCTCTTCTTTTTTTTCTTTCTCCTTCACTTCCGAACTAGAAGCATTCGTCTTTTTGACTTCAGAAGAGGTCGTCGTTTGACTAGAGGAAGGGGTTGATTTTTTGCTCGCTCCCTGTTGCGAACAAGCCACCAATAAGACGACACTAAGAAAACTCACAAGAATTGCACCAACTTTTTTCATTTAAAATTCCCCATACATTTTTTTAGTTTAAAGCCCTCTCATTGTAACGTATTTTCAAGCATTTGACAAGCTTCACTCCTCATTTTTAATCAAAAAGAGACCAGGATAATCAGTCCTAGTCTTTCTTTTGATATAGCTCTTAATGAGCCAGCATTTCCTGTGCCACTTCTAAACCAGATAAGTTGGAAGGATAATACGTTGGCCAATTTTCCAACTCATCATAAAGCGCCTCTTGACTCTTTCCTCCATGGAAAATGTGGAAGTGAGCTGCTTTTACCGGAGTAATTTCATGGTCACTAAATTGAACATATTTGAAGTCTCCCGCATCGCTCTCCTGGGCTTCAAAGAGATAACGAACACCACGATTCCCCTTCTTATAAGTCAAAATGTGCTTACCTACGTATTTATAAGTATATTTCTTAGAAGATCCTTTTTGATAAAACTCCATTGAATCCTTATCAATCCTAATCTGATCAATATCTGTTTGGTAACCCTTGGTATAATATTCCTTATACTCAGCAGCAGTCATAGTTGGATTTAATTTTGCCTTATAATCAAAGACCTGATCCAACGTTCCATCTTGCAAGAATGGATAAACCGATTTCCAATCACCTGCATAATTCGCCAAGCTACGATCCTTCACTTGACTATCCTCGAAATAGCCCTTTTGAACTGTCTTAGCATCTTCCTCATGTTCCGGTTGAATATCCTTACCAGCTTGTGACGTTGTTTTCTCTAGCGCCTTTAGATTTTCCTTCATAACAGACACGTAGTCTTCGCCATCTTTCATTTCTTTCTCCGTCAGGCTTTCCAAAGGATTTAAGACAGCCAATTCGACACCAGCTTCAGAAGACAAGGTTTTCGCCAAGGATTTAGAAGCATTTTCCTCAAAGTAAATGACCTTGATCTCATTTTTCTTGATATACTCTGTCAATTCACGTAATCGTGCAGCAGAAGGCTCACTATCAGGTGAAATCCCTGAAATGGCCACCTGGTTTAATCCATAATCCAAGGCCAAGTAACGGAAAGCCGCGTGTTGGGTTACAAAATTCTTTTGTTTCGCATCTTTCAAGCCATCCTGATAAGCTTGATCCAAGGCCTGTAATTTCTTTAGATAGGCTTGGGCATTTTTCTCAAACGTCTTTTTCTTATCTGGATAAGCTGCCACCAATTGATCACGAATCGACTCTACCATCTTCATGGCACGATGTGGAGAGAGCCAAAGGTGAGGATCATATTCATGATGGTGTTCTTCGCCCCCTTCGTGTTCATGTTCCTCTTCCAATCCAGGAAGCAAGACCATGCCCTTGGTAGCATCGATCACTTTGGTTTTCTTATCCTTCATTGATTTCAAAAGATTTGGAACCCACGTTTCCATATTTTCATTTTCATAGACGAAAACATCCGAATCTTGAATCATAGCCCGCCCCTTAGCAGACAATTCATATTCATGAGGCTCTGATCCCGCTCCAATGAGCAGGTCTACCGTTCCTTCATCTCCGACAATATTTTTTGTAAAATCATAAACAGGATAAAAAGTGGTCATCACTTTTAATTTCCCATTTTGACTCTGACTTTTGCCACAAGCTGTCAAAACAAGTGTTAAAGCCACTAACAATAACCAACCAAATTTTTTAAAGTTCATATCTATTTCCTCAAACGTGATCCAAGATTCACAAGCAAGAACAGTGCCACAAATAAAAGCGTGATGCTGGCACTCGCTGGTGTATCTGCAATATAAGACAAAATCAACCCACTAAACATCCCGATAAAACCAATGATGACCGCAATCAGCATGACCCCACGGAAGTTCTTCCCTAATTTCAGCGCAATACTAGCCGGTAAGACCATGATGGTTGAAACCAATAACGATCCTGCTGCAGGAATCATTAAGGCGATAGCAACCCCCGTTACCACATTAAATAAAATGGACATGGTCCGGACCGGAAGGCCATCTACAAAGGCCGTATCTTCATCAAAGGTCAAAATATACATAGGACGCAAGAATAAGGCCGTCAACACTAATACAACAAAAGCAATCACAAACAAGGCAATCACCTGTTCATCCGTAATGGTTAGGGTAGAACCGAACAAGTATTGATCCAAACTCATCGAGCTCTTCCCACCACCACGCATCAGTACCAAAGCTAGGGCAAGACCTGTGGACATTAAAATTGCCGTCCCGATCTCCATAAAGTCCTTAAATAAGGTCCGCAAATACTCAAGAAAAACCGCAGCAATAATGACAATGATCATAGTCGAGAGCGTTGGAGAGATCCCAAGGAAAAGCCCAAAAGCGACACCCGCAAGAGAGACGTGACTTAGCGTATCACTCATAAGACTCTGCCGTCTTAAAATCAAGAAAATCCCTAATACAGGAGAAAAAAGACTCATGGCAACCATAGCCAACAAGGCCCGTTGCATAAAATCATACTGGAATAAATCAAGCATGGTCACCCTCCCCTTCAGTATCATGGACATTAAAACATCTCCAAGGAGAGCTTTGGTCACGAACCAAATGAATATTCCGATCCGCAAATTGGCTAACCTCTTCAGGATCATGCGTAATCATCAAAACAGATTTTTGATGGTGATGCGCACTGTGATGCATCAACTCATAAAAATCACTCTTTGTCGTCGCATCCATCCCTGTCGTAGGTTCATCTAAAACAAAGATATCCGGATCTGAAGCAAACATCCGAGCAATGACAGCACGCTGTTTCTGACCACCAGACAAAGAACCAATCGCCCGATCCTTGAACTCCAGCATCCCAACAGATTCCAAACTCTTCAGAATATGTTTTTCATCGTGCTCATTCAACTTTCGAAACCATCCTTTACGAGGATACCGACCTGATTTCACAAATTCATAGACCGTACTTGGAAACCCTGCATTAAAACTAGCAATTTGTTGCGGCAAATAAGCAATCCTTAACTTCTTTCCCTTAACATTCGTCTTTGAAATCTCAACAGTCCCAACCTTGGGCTGTAAGATGCCAAGGCTAGCCTTAATCAAGGTTGACTTAGCAGCCCCATTCTCACCAGTCAGCGTAACAAACTCTCCACTATCTAAGTAGTAATTGATCCCTTCTAAAACCGGTTCTCGATCATAATAGAACGATAAATTTGAAACCGTAATATACCTCAAACTATAACTCCTCTTCCAATAAATCTAAAAACCGCGAAATAACCCCTTGCTCATTCTTGGTAAACTTCGACAAAACATCCTCATAAGTGTGAAGGGTATGCTGATGGTGGTGCTGATGCTCTAATGCAATTGGCTTACCAATCTCAGTTAAGCGATAATAGAGAACCCGAGCATCATTTTCATCTCGATAAGTCTCCAGCATCCCCTGACTTAATAAGGGCTTCACGGCCTTCGTGATAGCAGCCTGACTGACATTCAATTTCTTAGCTAAGACAGAATTGGTTAGAGCTTCATCAGCAACCAGCATCAAGATATGTTCCTGAGTGTTGGTTAATGAAACACCACTTGTACAAGAACCAACTAAAATCTCATGCTGATTTTCTGATAACAATAAAATAGAATTTAAAAATCGATCGATTTTGTTTGCAACTTCAGACAAAATTAACTCCTTCTAATTCATTAAAAGAAACTTTACCGGTTAATTATATCACAAAAAAGAAAAAAAATAAACAAAAAAAGGAGTAAAACTCCTTTTTAATCTATACCGGCGGCCGGGGTCGAACCGGCACGTCCTTGCGGACACTGGATTTTGAGTCCAGCGCGTCTGCCAATTCCGCCACGCCGGCATAAATTTAACTGGGGTAGCTGGATTCGAACCAACGCATGAGGGAGTCAAAGTCCCTTGCCTTACCGCTTGGCTATACCCCAATAATAATATTAATAAATAGGCGAGTGATGGGGATCGAACCCACGCATGCCAGAGCCACAATCTGGTGTGTTAACCACTTCACCACACCCGCCATAAGTATTAACACGGGCAGTAGGAATTGAACCCACACTGAAGGTTTTGGAGACCTTAGTTCTACCTTTAAACTATGCCCGTAAAGGATGGAAGGGGAGGGATTCGAACCCCCGAACCCGAAGGAGCGGATTTACAGTCCGCCGCGTTTAGCCTCTTCGCTACCCTTCCTAATTATTGAATTGATGGCGCGAGACGGAATCGAACCGCCGACACATGGAGCTTCAATCCATTGCTCTACCAACTGAGCTACCGAGCCAAA